>DTSG01000459.1 GCA_012965455.1 Planctomycetaceae bacterium
ACTTGGCGTGGGTGACCGCGTCGCGGCGGTTTTGCCGAATATCTCAGAGGCTGTAATTGCAGCCTTAGCGACGGCAAGCATTGGTGCGGTATGGTCCAGTTGCTCGCCAGACTTCGGTCAACAAGCGGTTCTTGAACGGTTTGGACAAATTTCTCCTCGAGTTATCTTCGGAGTGAATGCTTACGTCCATAACGGAAAAACCATTGATTGCGGCGACAAATTCAAAGCAATCCTCGATGAGCTACCAAGCGTAGAACGAGCGATTATGTTGGAATTGGTCCCGCCATGCGACGTGCTAAAACAAAACGATAATGCGAAGATACAAATGTGGGATGATTGGATTTCGACTGATCCGTCTGAACTAGTATTTGAGCGATTGCCGTTTGAACATCCGCTGGTAATTATGTATAGCTCCGGTACGAGCGGTCCGCCCAAGTGTATTGTGCATGGCGCAGGCGGAACACTGTTGCAGCAAGCGAAAGAGTTATTGCTGCATTGTGATCTGCGGGCGGGGGATAATCTGCTGTACGTAACTACTACAGGCTGGATGATGTGGAATTGGATGCTCACCGGTCTGTATGCTGGCGCAAGTATCACTCTGTTTGATGGTTTTCCAGCGCGCCCCTCATTAAACCGCCTGTGGGATGTGGTTGCTGATTGTGGTATCACTCATTTTGGTACAAGCCCCAAGTTCTTGTCCTCGTGTCGTCGTCGGCTAGACCCCAAATCTAGTCATGACTTGTCCAAGTTGCGGGTGATTCTAAGTACAGGTTCGCCTCTCGCAAAGGAAGAATTCGAGTGGGTATATGAGCACGTTAAGTCCGACATACAGTTGAGTTCTATCAGCGGCGGCACGGACATCATTTCGTGTTTTATGCTCGGCAATCCATTATTGCCGGTGTTTTGCAGTGAGCTGCAGTGTTACGGATTGGGTATGGATGTTCGGATCGGTGAAGGTAATGGCTCTCAGGGAGAACTCGTATGTTGTACCCCCTTTGTGAGTATGCCCATTGAGTTTTGGAACGACACAGAGGGTAGTCGCTATAACGAGGCCTATTTCTCTCGTGCGGATGGACATTGGTGGCACGGTGATATGATCGAGCTTACAGGCAGTCAGGGGTCGTGTGGCGGAATTGTAGTCCACGGTCGCAGCGACGCTACTTTAAAGCCAGGGGGTGTACGCATTGGCACGGCAGAAATTTATCGGGTCGTGGAATCGTTAACGGAAGTTGAGGATAGTATTGTCGTGGGGCAACCGTGGCGGGGCGACATCCGAGTGGTGTTGTTCGTTAAACTTACTGCGAATGTTACGTTGGGTGATGAACTACGGGACAGCATTCGAAATTGGATTCGCCAGGAAGCGTCTGCCCGTCACGTACCTTCATTGATTATCCAAGTACCGGAAATACCATATACTCGTAGTGGTAAGAAAGTCGAATTAGCGGTGCGGGCGATCGTATGTGGTGATGAACCTTCAAACCGCGAATCGCTTGCCAACCCAGCATCGCTTGACAACTTTGAAAAGTTATAGCAGACGAAGATTGGTTTAAAGATCTGCATTGTGGAGTATGGTTATGGATGAATCAGCGTATCTGAGTTGGAATTTGGCCTATGCGCTGATTCTTCTAGTGATCTTTATTGGTTGTTGGGCATTGAATTCATTATCGGCGCCGGGCAACTGGTTGATGGTGCTATGTGCTGCGTTGTATTCATGGTTGATGCCCGCGGCATCACCTTACGCGTTTGGCTGGTGGGTGGTAGTCGTGCTGGCTGTGCTAGCTGGAATTGGTGAATTGTTGGAATTGGCGACAAGCGCCCTAGGCACGCGGAAAGCGGGTGGTAGCCGCAAAGGGGCTATATTAGCGGTGGTCGGGTCTTTTGTGGGTAGTATTGTTGGTGTGATATTGGGTATTCCCATTCCGATCCCGGTAGTTGGGTCGCTAGTCGGCGCGTTGTTGTTTGCGGGATGTGGGGCGATGTTGGGTGCCTATTTGGGTGAACGCTGGGATGGCAAGGAAAATCGAGAGGCCTGGCGAGTTGGCTTCACGAGTTTCTGGGCAAGGTTGGTTGGTTCATTAGCCAAGTTGTTAGTTGGCCTAATCATGATTGCTGTTGCGAGTGTGGCAATGCTGGTTTAGATCGTCTTTGGGTCGTAGATGACCTCCAGAAATCAAGTCGAGGTGTGCTGTCTAGGGTACCTGTCGGTGAGTCCCTTCGAGTTGATTGAGAGCGCGATTCAAGACGCGGATGACATATTTTCCATTGGCATAGAGATCCGTGCGCGGTTTCAATGCCGCATGCATTTGGGGAATAACAGGCCGCGCCTGATCTTCAATTTCGTCCAATACGATTGCCGCATGTAGCCGTTCCCACTGACTGCCCTGTTTCAATTCCTTCGTTAAGACAGGCAGGGCTGCGGTGGGTTGGCCAAGACGGCATAATGCCCGCGCCGCAGCGGTGCGACAGACGGAAGATGGATCCGTTTGCATAATCTTGGTTAGTTGTTCTGCAGCCCGACTCGCGTGCTGTGCATGGTTGCCTAAGCCAATTGCTCCCCAATATCGGACGGCAGCGTCAATGTCGCTGAGAGCCTGGATTAACATGGGAATCGCTTCGCTTCCGGCTGAAGCAAGTAAGGCTGTCTTAGCCACCCGCTGATAGAGGGTAGGATCTTCCGAACCCCGCAGGATGTCGTATTGATTCCCGACAATCTCCTGTCGGGTGATCAGGATGGGTTCGGCGATAAGTCCCAAATCCTTGGTGTCCGTTACCCAGCGGATGTGGGCAGCGCGTAAACGCTCTAGGATCGTTTGATGATCGGGACTGGTCGCCAGATTGACCAGTTCATGGGGATCCAACGACACATCGTAAAGTTCCTCCACGGGTTTACTTGGGCTGAAGAAGAATGCCGCCTGTTTGGAGAGTTGGTCCTTTAGATAACCTTGCCGCAGCGCTTGCATGGTTGCACCCTTTTCGGGCGTATTCATATACTGATAAAATGTCTTCAATGGTTCGTAGTTTCGTATGTATTTATATTGTTTGTCACGCACCATGCGAATGATGTCATATCGTTCGTCCATACGATCACGAGCGGCGAATACGTACTCCCTTTGGGAACTAAGATCTTCTCCCAAAAAGGCGCGCCCTTGGACGTGTTGCGGCGTTTGAACTCCGGCCAAACGCTGCACGGTCGGCCCCAAGTCAATGGAACTTATCAGTTCGTCAGTTTCGGTTCCTGGTAGTCCCTGATGGGGTTGTCGGAATGGTTCGGGAATACGGACAATTAAGGGGATATGCGTGCCTGAGTCATAAAGCCAGCGTTTCCCCCGGGGTAGACCAACGCCATGATCTGACCAAAAAAAGATAATCGTATTCTCGTAGAGACCAGCATCTTTCAGGTCTTGGATGTGATCGCGGCACCAATGATCCAAAGCCGTGATTAATTCATAATTCCTTTTCCAGTCTTCACGCGTCGCCGGAGTATCAGGGTAGTAGGGCGGTAGCGTTGTCAGCGCGGCAGCGTCCTGACGCTCTGCGGGTGAGAGTTTACTTGTTACGGACTTATACTTTGCGGTTCCGGCAATGCCGCTTTCATGGCAGCCAGTAAAATTGAATATCGAAAAAAATGGCGTGGATTTGTCGGGCCGGTTTTTCCAATGGGCCTTGCCCGATGAGGCGTCCCAAGTTCCCGCTGGGGGAGTGAACTGATAATCCGTTTTTGAATTATTGGTGCAGTAATACCCGGCATCCTGAAGCTGTTTTGTGAATGGTTGTATGTGTTCGGGCAACTCAGCGCGACAGCGCATGTGGTGCGTGCCTAATGACGTCTGATACATCCCTGTAATGATTCCGCTGCGGCAGGGCGCACACACCCCAGCCGTTGTAAATGCATGGGTATAGCGAACGCCTTCCGCAGCCAGCTGATCCAGCGCTGGCGTAATGGCGTGTGGATCACCGTAACATCCAAGGTGCGGAGAAATATCCTCAGCGGACAGCCACAGGATGTTTGGTCGATCAGCGGAATGCGCCAACAGCGGAAAAAATATCAAGAGGAACAGTAGCGGGCGTTTCATAAAGAACCTGTACAAAAATAGAGTGCGGTTTACCAATTTAAGAGTCCGGGCTTTTGGGAGATCCACCCTGAATCGCTGGGAAACAAGGTTTCCATGGGTACAATCAGCGGTTCACTGGCAAACATAGATTCGACCTCGGTCTGCCATTTCAAAAAGTGAGGTGTTTCCAGATGCCGCTGAAATGCTGCTTCGTCGGCATAGACCTCGTATAAATAGAAGCGGGATTGGACGGAGGCATCACGGTGCATATCAAAGCGGAGGCAGTCGGGTTCGTCACGGACACTGCCCTCAGCATCGCCGTAACTGGCCTGCATGAAGGCCTCCATATCTGCTTCGTTGACGTCAATGGTGACAAAAATGGAATACATGTTTCTAGGTCCAATCAAAGACAAAGGTTGATATGCAATCGGAAGGAATGAGTCTGGCTTTCATCGCAATATTGATACTACATCCAGATATCGGAAATGAATTTTCCATCGGAAACCAACTGAGGTCGCCCGCCTATACCGGGCATCATCCACGCCGGGTCTACGCCCAGAGCCTCTAAAATGGTTCGTGAGAGATCTTCGGGGGTGACCATGTTTTCCGTGGCATAAGCCGCATCCCGGTCGGTACGCCCGTATACAAAACCCTGCTTAATGCCGCCACCGGCCAGTACGGCTGGAAAAAGGGTGCTCCAGTGATCTCGTCCCCATCCGTCCTTGGCTTTAGGTGTCCGCCCCATTTCGCCCATGCAAACCACCAGAGTTTCGTCCAACAACCCGCGATCTTCCAGATCAAGCACTAACGATGACAGTGCGGAATCAAGTGTGGGAAGGAGGTGTTTGTCCAGTGATTTGCAATCACGGTGGGAGTCCCAACTGTAACCATCGACACAGTCATAATGGACCGTCACAAATCTGGTTCCCGCCTCAATAAGTCGGCGTGCGACCAACACCGATTGTCCAAAAAGGTGGCTACCGTATTGTTTTCGTAACTTGTCAGGTTCCTTGGTGACATCGAACGCGATACGGGTTTCTTCCGAGGAAACGAGTTCGAGTGCTTTTCTGCGAAAGTCATTCATAGCCCCCACGCCCGCGTGCGATTGCAATCGATCTCGCTGCCGATTGAATTGTTCGACCAGCGTGTTGCGATTGATAAGGCGTTCCATTTGAAGATCGGGGTGTAACTGCAAGCCGTCGATTTCGAAGTTCAATTCCTCGTCGGCCATGTCTCGCCAATAGGGATTGTCAGCAGAATCCTTTTTGTCAATTCGTGTAATCAGCGGTTCATCCAGCGGCGGTAAGAATCCAGCTGTTTCGCCGGGACGTTTTAGTCGAACTTTGTATTCCTGTAGTCGTCCGAGTGAATTAGGAAGAACGACATAGGGTGGTTTATTGCTGGTGGAACCCTGCCGTCGTTGAAAGTGTTTTACGACGGACCCCATGGATGGCCAGTCCTGTGGTGTAACATTAAATCCGCCGCCAATCGGAACCTGCCAACGGTGTCCGGTCTGTACGTAATGGCCACCACCGCTATGGTCGTTGAAGTCGTGGCTCATTGTCTTGATCACGGTAAGGCGATCCGTAATGGAGGCAGTCAGCGGAAGTTTTTCACAAATTTGTAAGCCCGGGGTTTTACAGGGCGTCGGTTTCCATGGTCCGCGAATGGTCGTTGGTGCGGTTGGCTTCATGTCGAAGGTTTCCAGTTGACTGGGACCACCAAACAGAAACAGGAAAATCACGTTTTTAACTCGAGGGGTTGGTCCGGCACTGATTTGCTGCGCCGCTAGAACATCCGGCAGATTTAAACCGAGCAGCCCGGCGCCGGCGGCCTGAATCAGGGCGCGGCGTTGATGATTCGGTCTGTTGTGGGTCACCGTTAACATGAATTCTTGATGGCTAAATTACTACCTTAAGTCAGCGTGAAAACAAAGCCGTTGCCTTCAGGCAGTTGGACTACTTAGCTTTCCCTATGCAAAACAAATGGCTTTCGCCGCGAATGAACAGCTGATCGTGTGCGATGGCTGGTGAAGCATAACAGTACTCTCCGATTTTGTTTTCTGCTACGACCTGCAGCACCGGTCCTGGCTTTACAACCTTCATAGTACCGTCGTCGGCCAACAAATAGGCCAGACCATTGGCTTTGAGCAAGGACGCGCTGAAATGGTTCCCTAAGCGATCCTGCCATAAGCGGGTGCCGTCTGTTGTATCGAAACAGTTGGCTGTGCCTCGATCATCTGCCACCAGCAGGAAGTTGTTAATCACCACAGGCGATGGAACATAGCAACGGACATTGGTAACATGCCACTTGACGTGACTGTCACTGACGTCGCCCGAGCCATGCGGGTCGATACCCATTACATGGTACGTGGGAAACCCTGCGCAGACGAAAAATAAGTCTCCGTCAAATACCATTGACGCGACAAATTGCTCCGTCGGACCTTCGACAATCCAGCGGACCTGACCCGTATCTGGGTTGAGACTGACAACGCGTTTCGAACCCGAGACGACCAGATGTTGCTGACCGTCAATGTTTCGTAATAGTGGAGTTGCATAGCTGCGGATACCGTATTTACGTTCGGTTTTCCATACGGTTTCACCGGTTTTGTTGTTGAGAGCCAGGATGTAGGACTGACCGTCATGATCGCCATTGAGAATTACAAGATTCTTATAGAGCACTGGGCATGTATTGAAGCCATGCGCGCTAATAAAATCTCCCGGCTTGACAAGCCATTTCAGGTTGCCCTTAAAATCATAGGCTGCTGCTATCATTTTTCCGGGATAAATATTACGTGCACCGCCTACATTGGGTGCGGGTATTTCACGGTCCTCGGCCTCGAAAAACGTCACATAGATCAGTTTGCCATCGGTTGCCGGGGTGCTGGACGCAAAACTGTTTAAGGAGTGCTTCTTTTCAAGCCGAGACTTCAATACCTCACGATTCCACAATATCTTCCCAGACTTCCGATCCAGTGCAATCAATTGTCTTGACTGTGATTGGATATTGCAGGTGGCGATGAAGACATGATCTCCCCAAATCACAGGGGATGCATGTCCTGTACCGGGCAGGGGTGTTTTCCAGAGGATATTTTTTCCAGTAGTACCATCCCATTCCAATGGCAGCGATTGAGAAATACTACTTCCATCGCCACGTGGTCCCCGCCAGCCTGGCCAGTTTTCGGCCGCTGCTATGAGCGAAACGCTGGGGATTAGAACTACGGCAAGCAATCGGTAAACAGGGTGCATGTTGAACATCTTTTGAAAGGTCAGTTTGGTAGTTATTAGTGGTTCGCGTGGTGTCCGATTTTAGCACATAACATGTGGTGTATGCAAAGTCGTACGGTCGTTCCGACAGCATAGCCGGCATTCAGAGAGGTACGATGCACACTCCCTTTCCATCTGGGCGAATTGTACAACAGTCCGTTGGTAAAGGCGTTCTACAGACCGCAGAGTTCTTAGAGCTGCCGGATCGGTTCGGACCGCGACAGCGTATCCTGTATTGCCTGAGGAATCTGCGGCAAGAGGCGAACCTGTCCAGGATCAACTAGTGTGTGCAGGATGGTCGAAGTAAGCTGGGCTGTGGTAACCGGTTCACTGATCGGTTTTCCACCGGTTTTGTCAGATCGCCCAATCACCTGGCCCATGTTCAGACCACCACCGGAAAGCAGCAGAGGGCAGATGCCACCCCAATGATCACGACCTGCCTTTTTGTTTATACGCGGAGTGCGCCCAAACTCACCCGTTATCACAAGGAGAACATCATCAGACATTCCCCGTTGCTGGAGATCCTCGATAAACGCCGTGACCGCTTTATTGACCGCGCCGCCGAGACAGGGGATACCGTCGTCGACACCAAACCGATTTCCGTGCAAATCCCAGCCAGTGCTAGTGACCGTGACGAAACCGCATCCAGCTTCCACCATGCGTCGCGCGAGTAGCATTTGCCGACCAAGAAAAACAGGCGTTTGATTTTCAAATCCCGCCTTGTTTGGTTTCTTTTTAAATACTGCTTTTTGCTATCCCCTCTACTCTAAGGCTCAACTGCAAGAGATTTTCGCCATTTTCCATCGCTGCAATCCCCGCTCTCGAGGGCTTGGCATTTGGGCTGCTCTTTGCTCGGTGCAGTTCGGGCTTTTTAACCGGAATTATGCAATAGAAATCGCAATGAAAGTCTCAAATGGATGCCAGG
>DTSG01000460.1 GCA_012965455.1 Planctomycetaceae bacterium
GAACTTTCACAATCATCCCTAGAGTTTGAAGCAGCTATTACCGCAGAAAGTACCATCCTCGACGCGACGCCATTACCCCCACCAGTCAAACCACCAAAATCCGTCGTTGACGCAACGCCGACTCCGCAGATCCAAGTGACTTTGGGCAACATTAGCGACGAATCTGTAACGTCCGAGGCACGTGCAGCCACCGTATCGAGCAGCGATACTGCGGCTCCATCTTTCCATAGTGATAGCACCTCGATCGGTCCCCGCAGCAGGACTACCACCGCTCGCATGCGACGTCAATCTAAATCGCCGTGGATGAACCCCGTGCTGTGGATTGGATTAGCTGCTGGTCTGATAGGCATGGTGGCTCTGATCATTATTCTTGACAAACCGATAGAGCCCGTGGCGACCACCGATACCAACCAACAAAAAACAACGTCGACTAATAATGGCGGCTCGACGGATGAAAACAACAACACAACTACCAACAATGGAAATGGAAACGGCGACACTGTGCCACCTAAAACAGGTGGCTCGCAGTTCATTGCCGATGATGGACAATCACTGTGGCAATCACCCACTTCCGGTGACGTAGTCAGCTTAGCGTGGTCACCTCCGGCCGGACAACTGTTCATTGCCATCCAAGTTGAAGAACTTCTAAAATCTCCCGTCGCTGACGACATCCTCAAATCGCTGGGACCGGCGTTTCAAAAACATCTGTCCACTTGGGAGGCAACAACTGGGTTCAAACTACAGGACATACAGCAGCTAGTTCTCTCCTGGCGAGACGAGGAAGGGGTCGCGTTCCCCACTGCCTCGACAGTCGTTCACCTGAAGGCCGAGGCAACGACACAACAGATTCTTGAAACATTGGGAAATCCGGCGGCCGAGGAAACTGAGTATGGAACATTGTACCAAGCTAGCACTGGGAGTTATCTTGTTCCTGAAAGCGGCGGATTATTTGTTATGGGAACAAAATCGGCCATGACCGACACCCTTGAACTCGAGGGTAACCCGCCGCTGATTCGCCGTACACTTACGCAACTCATCAAACAATCTGATCGCGAACGGCACCTCACAATACTGTTCGCTCCCAGCTTTCTCTCCACCACCTTGTTTCGTGATGGTCATGAATTCTATTTTGGCGAACCCAGTAAGATTCGTGGTCCGCTGCAGTGGTTGCTTGGTGAAGAACTCGAAGCAGCCATGGTGAGCCTGCATTTTGACTCCGTCCTCTATATCGAAGCCAGAATGACTGCAGGCTTGACGGTCGACAAACGCGAACTCGTAACTCAACTACACGAACGCATGGGCGAACTACATGACAAAGTTGAAGCACATATGGTCGCCCTCAACCCCTCACCCTATTGGCGCGCACTTGCATTTCGATTCCCGGCAATGGTCGCATTTTTACATGAGCAAACACGAATCCAAATTGAAGACAAAACCCCGGTACTTAATATTGCGCTACCCATCCAAGCTGCTTCAAATTTGATTATCGCTAGTGAACTGAGCCTGGCGTCAGAACCAGGTGCCGGAAGCGTAGCCGTAAACAATGAGCCGATGTTGCCCCAGACAATCGAGGAGGTGCTGCAATATCCCTTCAGTGTCGACATTCCACAACAAGACTTAAATCTTGCCATTGCCGATATCGCCAACGAAGTCAGAAGTTCCCTAACCGGACTGCCATTTAAATTTGAATTAACTATTGCCGGTAACGACCTGATGCAGGATGGCATTACCAGAAACCAAGCGATACGCGACTTTGCTATGAAAGACAAACCACTAGCGGAAGTCTTGACTGGCATCGTAATGAAAGCCAATCCGGACCCCACAGTGACATCACCCTCAATGCCTAACCAAAAACTGATTTGGCTCATCACAACCGACCCAAATGACCCCGGGAATAAAATAATCCTGATAACCACTCGCAAAGCTGCGGCAGCTAATAAATACACACTCCCTCCCGTTTTTGTAGAATAACAACAAGCAATTCATGCGGACCCATTATCCTCACTGCCCTGCGGTGATGCCAAAGGTGTGAACTATGCAACCCTTCCCGATACACTGCACGACGTGTCGCGTTCAACTCATCGTCAGCAAACCCGAACTGCTGGGGCAAATCCTTGCTTGCCCCAGTTGCAGTAGCATGGTGCAAATTCCAGACGTACCGCCAGGATTCCAAGACCCTGAGAACGCGAACGACACCGTCGATGATTTTGGCTACATGGCAGAGGACAACCCCAACGACGACATTCCCATTGCCGATTCTGGCGATAGCCTGCTCGCTAGCGAACAATCAGGCTCGCCGGTCGTACAAGAGCAACCCATCGTCGAATCAAGTGGCTCGCTAGTGGATGAATTTGATGAACAAGCAGACTTGCTTCCGCTTGATTGGAACTCGGACGAGTCACAAGAAAAAAAACGGCAGCTTGTCGTTATCGGACTCTGCGTAAGCGGCCTAATCACTATCACCACAATTATTGGCTTTGTCGTTTTTGGTGGCAGTGAGGATGCGGATCAAATCGCACAACAATCTAACGTACCGACTCAAGACGCTGCTGAACAACCAGAACAAATTACAACTCCTCAATCAGAAGACACTGATTCGCAAGATGTCCCTGAGCAGCCTGAGCAGCCTGAGCAATCAGAGTCACCCACCAACACAGAACCAACTACCAGCGAAACAACGAATCCGGCTCCGCTGCCCGAGACGGAGCAACCCATTCCACAACCAGAAACTCCTTCCGCAGCGCCGCCAGGATTTGAAGCTACCGCAGAGACGACTACAGAGACTGGGGATTTAAACAACATCCTCTTAGATGTCGCGCCATTTTTGGGAAACAGTGCCAACCCCATCCTGACAAGTCCCGAACGACCGGCTATGCCTAGTCCCGTCAGTAATCCCCAAGCGGCAACCAAGGTTAACATTGAAGCCGGATTATCATTCACCGTACCGCAGTTAAGCATCAAGGAGGAATTACCGCTGTTCCAGTTTTTCTATCTTGTAACGACTCTGGGAAACTTTCCCGTCACCGTCGATTTACAGTCTCTGGAACTCTCAGGCACGTCTCTATTCAGTCCCGTTTCGATTTCTGCGGAAAATCAAACTTTAGCGGAAATTCTAACCACAGTCTTAGATCCGTTGGGTCTGGCGATGGTCCAAAATGGTGGACATGTCATCATCCTACACCAACGACATATCAGTCCCGAGGTTCTGCGACGCGATATTCAGTTGGAACGAATCGAAAAACTCGGCCTTACCACGGTTGAACTGTCCGATATCGTGAACCAGTCTCTTGGTGATCCACAAAAGCCAATCACATCAATAACTGCTGGGGATATCGCCAATGAGTCTGCCGGATTAACCATTCAAGGCGACCAACGCGTTCAGGATCGAGTCGAACGATTGCTGCAACGCATGTTACAGTCTGAGAAACTACAAGCGATCGATGGTCTGGCAAACGAACTGGATGCTTGGGAACAATATCAACAAAATTCATCGTTGAACTTCCACCGAAAAACTCCACTGGTCCGCATTTTGGCATATCTTAACAGCGAGACCGGACTCCATTTTCAAGTGAATTGGGATCAATTGTGGAAAGTTGGCTGGACCCCGACGAGTCAAGTCACACTCGTTACTGACAACGAAACGCTCCTCAGTGGCTTACAGCAACTACTAACCTCTAACGGCTTGTCGTTTATCGCTCGGGCTGACAATGTTCTTGAAATAACTTCAGCAAAACATGCACTCGAAACAAATTTGGTCAGTTTTTACGACCTCAGCAAAACCGACAAAACTCGTCGAGACGCATTACTCAAGACACTGCGCGACATGCAACAAACTCTCGACATTCGCATTATTGAACCAGGTCTTGGCACGAGTACGATCATCAGTGCACCAGCGCCGGTGCATCGCCAGATCGTGCAAATCATCACGCCCGCAAAATCTCCTAGTCCTAGCAAATAGGGTTGACAGTTTTTATCGCTTGTGTGCCTACCATGGCGTATGACATAATAGATTTATCTGTCGCACTCCACCCTCGCAACCTACCGTTTTTTTCTACGAAAAAACACTCCATGAAAATCCGCTGTCCCAATTGCCAATGTCTCGCTGAAACGGCGCATGACTCCGCGCTGGATAGCATTCATTGCGATCAGTGCGAGAGTATTTTTTCAATCTTCGACCAAGACAACCTAGAGACGCTAGAGCATCAAGGTCGCATGACCACTAAGATTGGTCATTTTGAATTAGTCGAACAACTCGGTTCAGGCGGATGCGGAACGGTGTGGAAAGCGAATGATTTAGAACTTAAACGTACCGTTGCAATAAAGATCCCTCGCAAACGGTCAATTGGAAGTGACGGTGAAGAGCAGTTTCTGCGAGAAGCTCGAGCGGTCGCTCAGCTTAACCACGCGGGAATCGTGACAATTCACGAAGTTGGTCGCGACGATGATCGCTTGTATATCGTGAGTGATTATGTAAAAGGAGTTGACCTTTCCGAATGGTTAACCGCTAAGAAAATGTCGGCTCAAGAGGCTGCAACGCTGTGCATAGCCGTTGCCGACGCTTTGCATCACGCGCATGAGAAGGGGATCGTGCATCGGGATCTTAAGCCCGCCAACATCATGCTCGATGTGGACAACACGCCGTTGGTAATGGATTTCGGTCTCGCCAAACGGGACATTGGTGAAGTTACCATGACGATGGATGGACGTATTCTGGGTACACCTGCCTATATGCCACCGGAACAAGCACGAGGCGAAGGGCATCAAGTCGATCGGCGAGCGGACATTTACTCACTTGGTGTCATTCTCTATGAATTGACCACCGGCGAGCGTCCATTTCGAGGTGCTGCCAAGATGTTGATGCAACAAGTCGTAAATGATGAACCAACTGCTCCTCGTAAATTAGTGGGATCCATCGAGCGAGACATGGAGACGATCATTTTAAAATGCTTACAGAAAGACCCTGCGAGCCGCTATGCTACAGCGAACAATCTCGCCGTAGACTTGCAGGCATGGCTTTCCCACGAACCCATCAAGGCTCGGCCCGTGGGGATTTTCGGGCGAATTCGGCGATGGCGAAAACGCAACAAAGTCGTTGCCAATTTGACCTTCGCTTTTTTTATCTTGCTAATCATGATGTTCGTGATCGTATCCTCATCTGCTATTCAAGCACGTAGCAAAGCGGCAATACTGAAAGCACAAAATATCAAATACTTGGCCGCTCAATCAGAAAATGCTCAGCAAGAGTCGTCCATCAAATTGGTTCTGGATATGATTGAGCAAGCGTCCGAACAAGATGGCAAACTGGCCGATGAAGTGTTCTTCGAAGCCGCTTTGATTTCTGCCAATACGACGGATGACAAAGAGTCCGCCAATAATGCTGTTTCGTTTATCCGCCGCGCAATGCTAGCAGGCGTTTTCAAGGATCCTGCTATGTTAAAACGCCTTGAAACTGAACCGCTTTTAAATTCGCTTCGTAAACGCGCTGATTTTAAAGCTATCCTGAAAGAACTCGCCGAATAGGTATTCGACATATTCAACACGACTATAAAGGATATTCTGACGGAACCAAAACTTCGTTTCCGTTCTCTAATATATCGGCAATTTCCGGTTCGATAGATTTCACGAATTCGGCTTCTTCGGCGTTCTTGACTTTGATATTGTAGCCGAGTGTTACTTCAACGATAAGTCGATTCATTCTTTCAATACTAAGCATAGGTTATATTCCCGCCATAAAATTAAACCCGACTGCCAGCATGCTAGTTGGCTGTTTTGGGAAGAGCATCAATGGCCGCTCGACGCTCATTAGCATTCAACACGCCATCCCCATCAAGATCATACTTTTGCATCAGCCGCGAAGAATCCAAGCGGTTGCGTTTGACGTTAAAGGAAAACAGCCTACGAGCACTCCCTGGGCGTTGCCTTGATTGTTGTAACGCTTGGCGAGCTGCTGCTCGTTCCATGTCATTGAGAACACCATCACCATCTTTGTCAAATCGCTTGATTACTTGAGCAGTATTCTCCCTGCGAGCATTCGCCGCAGGCTCGCCACTTGGCTTGTTGGTCGGATTGCCAGTAGTGTCTTGGCGCTTTCGCTGTGATTGCGGCTTTGCTGCACGCATACTTGCTAACTCAGGAGCGTCCAATCGACCATTTTTATTGACATCGAATCGCTGTAACATCAGCCGAAATTGCTGCTGCCGCTGCTCGGGCGTCATTTCTTGACGATTGTTGGGCGCTTGTGCACTGCACATTGAGGTCCAGCAACTCGACCCAACTACCAACACTATTACAATCATTAATTTCCGCATCTTATTCTCCAGTACAACCCACTAAGCGTTTACTTAGTCCTTGCTTGCCCCTTGCTTTCTTTACTATTAAACAACAGGCTTTCCGTAAAGTTGCTATATTATAACATTTAATCTCAAAACCATCTTCTCAATACGATTTTTGAGAAAGCAAAATATTTTAGCAAAACCTTCCACCGCTCTAGGTGTTTAATATCCCCATAGCAGGGGCACTCAATACAACCTCGAGAGAATATAGGTTATGAACTGCTATTCACTATCCTTACGACACACTATGACAAAACACCTGAACCTTGTTTTTTTTCTCGCCCTGTGGTGTTTCTCACCGCTAGTCAGTTTTGCTCAATCGCCAATAGAGATTGCCCAAAAAATTGACGAACTACTGGTCAGCGAAACAATAGTTTCTCAAACCAATATTTGTGACGATGAGACGTTCTTAAGACGCGCCTTTTTCGATATTGTTGGGCAACCTCCGTCACTTGAAGACGTACTCGTGTACGGACTTGAACCGAGCGTCAATAAACGATCGCTACTGATTGAATTTTTATTAACGGATAAAACTTATGGTGCAAACTGGAGTCGATACTGGCGAGATGTCATTATGTTTCGCCGCACGAACGACCAATCGCTACTAGGTGTTGCCGCATTAGAGTCCTATTTGACAGATGCCTTGAACAATGGCGTTAGTTGGGACCGAATTGCCGTGGATTTCATTACGGCCAAAGGTGATATCCGAGAAGACGGTCGCGCCGTATTCATTGCGGCCCAACAGGGACGTCCGGAAGAAACCGTCTCTGAGATTTCACGTATTTTTCTGGGCATCCAAATTCAATGTGCTCAATGTCACGACCATCCAACCGATCGTTGGAAACAAGAACAATTCCATGAATTAGTGGCCTTTTTCCCCCGCGTCGCATTGCGACCACAACAAGAACCTCGCTCATTCGTAGTGACTGCTACCGATTTTGTTGGACGTCGCCGAACTGCCAACGCGAACAACCGCTTTGTGGGAACTTTGGAACACACAATGCCCAACCTAGTTGAACCAACTCAACCTGGGCAAGTGATGACACCTAAGTTCTTCGTTTCAGGACAAACACTACCTGCCGGTACATCTGATGCGGTGCGGCGAGATTCACTAGCACGTTGGATCACCTCGCCAGACAATCCTTGGTTCGCCAAAGCCGTGACCAATAGAGTGTGGGCAGAACTGGTCGGCGAAGGTTTTTATGAACCCGTGGATGATATTGGGCCCGATCGTACACCCTCCGCCCCCAAAACAATGGACTACCTTGCCACTGAATTTACGCTCTCTGGTTACGACATTAAATGGTTAATGCAGACGATTATGAGTACCCAAGCGTACCAACGAAGCAGCCTCGATCGCCGAAATTACGACCAGATTCCCTTTCAAGCGAACACGATTCAACCACTCCGGTCTGACCAATTGTTCGATAGCATGATGAGTGTTTTTGAAATTTCAGACGCTGGCAGTGAAGGCACCGGACAGGGACCTCGACGCTCACAATCACCTCGCAACGTCTTTGCCGATGTCTTTGGATACGACCCGAATGACCCCCGCGGTGACGTCACCGTTTCCATTCCTCAATCACTGGCCATGATGAATTCGACGTTCATCAACGAACAAATCCAAGCACGGCAGGGAACGATGCTTTCTCGATTATTGCAAGAAGTACAATCAGATCGCGCGGCCGTTCAGGAATTGTATTTGCGAGTTTTTTCACGTCGACCCAACCGCAAAGAACTTAACACAAGTCTGGCATATATCAAACAAGTCGCCAATCGCGGCGAATCCTTTGAAGACCTCCTCTGGGCACTTCTTAATTCCGCTGAGTTCAAAACACGCAGATAATCGCACACATCGTTACTCGGAAGATCTACAGGGGCTTTCCGAGCAGCACTAATTCGCATGAGGTACAAGCAGATGACGACCCATCAAATCAATCGCCGCTCTTGGCTGCAAACATCCGCTACGGCGCTGACATCCGTAGCTGCCTGGAAATCACCTATCATTGCCAACGCAGCCGCCATGCGCACGAATGCCA
The DNA here is from genome assembly GCA_012965455.1 of Planctomycetaceae bacterium. Taxonomy (GTDB): domain Bacteria; phylum Planctomycetota; class Planctomycetia; order Pirellulales; family Pirellulaceae; genus UBA721. The sequence continues at coordinate 8,372 of DTSG01000460.1, forward strand.
AAGCATGTATCTTGCTGTGGATGGGTGGCGGACCTAGTCAGTTTGAAACGTTCAGTCCAAAACCGGACCATGCCAACGGTGGTGAAACCACGGTTACGAGTACTGCAGTTTCAGGGATTCAAATCAGTTCGCAATTACCAGCAACCGCAGCGGCAATGAAAGATCTCTGCCTGATCCGCTCCGTGCACGGCCCGGAAGGCAGCCATCCACGGGCATCTTACGTTTCCCACACCGGGTATCTGCCGACTGCCAGCGTCAAGCACCCCACGATTGGTGCTCATGTGGTACAACACATCGGAGACCAAGAATCTGAACTCCCTTCGTTTGTACATATTGGCCGCAGTCGCGGTGTTTTCTCTGCCGGACTCCTGGGAGTGGAATACGACCCATTTATTCTCAACTCTGCGAATCAAATGCCAGCCAACACGGAGTTGTCGACGTCGAAAGATCGCTATGTTCGCCGGTTAGGACTGTTAGAGAATCTTGAAGACGACGGATCGACAGAAGGCTCCAGACAATTTGTGAAGGCCAACCGCAATCTCTATGGAAAAGCATCCCGGCTCGTACTGAGCCCACAGATGAAGACCTTTGATATTACTCAAGAACGCAGCGACGTACGTTCTTCCTATGGGGACGGCAACTTTGCCGCTGGCTGCTTGATGGCTCGTCGCTTGGTCGAAGCGGGCGTTACATTTATCGAAGTCGCCTCTTCAAATTGGGACACGCATTTTGACAATGCCTCGCGAACGAATACCTTGTGCCAAGAAGTCGATAAACCCTACGCACAATTACTCGCGGACTTAAAGCAAAGGGGACTTCTCGATACGACGCTCGTAATTTGGATGGGAGAATTTGGTCGTACACCTCGAATTAATAGTCGAGCAGGGCGCGATCATTACCCGCGAGCATTTAATGTCGCTTTGGCGGGTGCTGGAGTGCAAGGCGGTCAGGTCATCGGTGCCACCGATGCCTCCGGAAATAACATTACGGATCAACCTGTTTCCGTAAACGACCTGTTGACAACTATCTATGATGCACTGGGTATCGATTCTTTCCACGAGAACATCAGTCGTATCGGTCGTCCAATTCAAATCGTCGAAGATGGTGAAATCATCGATGGCGTGTTCTAGCAGATTCTCTGTAAATTGAGACGATTGAGCGTCTGGGGAAAAAAGAATGAAAGATTCTAATTAATAGGGGTAGTCCCAACCGATGCTATGCCTATAATACCGACGAGTGCTTAACCGAAGCATTCATCAAAAACAACGACACTTTTAACGTATAAAAATGATCAACTGCACAGCAAATTTCGCTTTCTTTTTTAGCTACCCGTGGCAACGCGGGGCTGATAGGAATGCGTAGTTTATTCTGCAAGTTAACAAAGCGTTAACAGAAAAACAAAAAAAACATCCTAAAGCCCCGATGAAAATAGTCATCGGGGCTTTTTTCGTCTACTTATAAAACAAGGAATTTGGTATCTCATGACTATATCAGAAATACTGCTTGAAGCAGAATTCAAAACTCCGGTCGTCAGAGTGCAAAAAACAGTAACTAAGCACCTTAACAAGGGAAGTGTAGAAGGCATGATTGTTGTAATGAAAAGTGGCGCTACAGCCGAAGAAATCTCCGCAATGGCTCTACGAGTTGAATCTCTAGGGTTGAAAGCTCACATTATCAAGGGAACCGAACGAACGGTGATTGCCGCCGTCGGTGAAAAGCGGGAAACCACCAAAGAGGCGTTAGCAGCGGGGGCAGGTGTGGCTGAGATTCTACCAATCCTAGCGCCGTATAAGGTTGCCAGTAAAGAAGTTAAACCTGAGCCGACGATCATTACAGCGGGCAGCCTCGTTGTTGGCGGTAACGCGGTTGGCATGATCGGTGGCCCCTGTAGTGTCGAATCTGAAGAGCAGCTGATGGAGGCGGCTCGAGCGGTGAAGGCAGCGGGCGGAACTGGCTTACGCGGCGGAGCGTTTAAACCTCGCACCAGCCCCTACAGTTTTCAAGGCATGAAAGAAGAGGGGCTAAAAATATTAGCAAATGCTCGTGAAGAAACAGGTCTAGCCGTCGTGACGGAAGTCTTGGCGACTGAAGATGTTGATTTGGTTGCGTCGTATGCGGATGTTTTGCAGATTGGTGCACGTAATATGCAAAACTATCGTTTGCTAGAAGCCGTTGGTAATACCGAATGTGCCGTCATGCTTAAACGTGGTGCCTCAGCGACGATGGATGAGTTCCTGTTAGCTGCGGAATACATCATGAACGAAGGTAACGCACGAGTGATGTTGTGTGAACGAGGTATTCGCACGTTTGAATCGCACACTCGCTTTACACTACCGCTGGCCTCAGTAACCTACCTCAAAGACAAGACACATTTACCGATCGTGATAGATCCCAGTCACGGCACGGGTCATGCATACTTGGTACCTGATATGGCGGTCGCTGCGGTAGCCATCGGAGCGGATGCGTTGATCATTGAAATGCACCCTCGTCCCGAAGAAGCGATGAGCGACGGGTATCAATCCCTGACACCAGAGCAATTCCAAGACACCATGGACCGCTGCCGGACCATCGCCAACGCCATCGGCAAGCAAATGTAGAGGGGTGACGGGGCAGTTACCTCACCACACTGTTTTCATCCGTCATTCCCAAATGCGGGTACCGTCTCTGCCAAGCGTAGGAGCTGATTGTATTTAGCCAAGCGTTCACTGCGGACGATTGAACCGATTTTGATTTGGTCGCCCGCGGCTGCGGTGGCAAAGTCTGCCAACGTATCGTCTTCGGTTTCACCACTGCGCGCCGACACCACCAATTTCATCCCCGCCCCCCGCGCCACCGCCATCGTTTCAATCGTCTCACTTAGCGTCCCAATCTGGTTCACCTTGACCAACACACTGTTCGCCGCACCGCACTCAATCCCCTTCCGCACGCGCTTCGCATTGGTCGTAAACAAATCGTCACCCACAACCATAATGCGATCACCTAACCGCGAATTTAATAGTTGCCAGCCCTCCCAATCCTCTTCGGCCAATCCATCCTCGATACTAATAATGGGAAACGTCTCCACCCAATCCTCAAGCATGTCAATCATTTTAACGCTCGATAGAATCCGCCCGCCGGCGGCTTGCAAATGATACATCCCGTCGCGGTAAAAATGCGTTGCGGCTACATCCAACGTTATCGCGACTTGTTCACCGGGAATCAGCCCGGCTTCTTCAATTGCCTGAGCAACGATTGCCACCGCATCTCGATTGTTCGTTAACTTAGGGCCATAGCCACCCTCATCGCCAACCAAGAATCCCTCATACCCGCGTGCTGTCAACAACTGCCCTAAACATTTATAAACTCTCACGATCCACTCTAGGCAGGTTGCATAATCCGTCGCACCAACAGGGGCAATCAGCACATCTTGAAAATCTAAATTCCCACCGGCGTGTAATCCTCCGGAAATCATGTTTGTCTGCGGCAGCGGAATTCGCGGAGCCGGAAACAGATCCGGGGAAAATCCAAGGTCGACCGTTTGCTCAACAATGACACGGTGCAAGTGCTGATAAAGTGGTAGCCCCTGCGCTGCTGCCGCGGCACGCGCCGTGGCTTGCGATACTGCGATCATGGCATTACCACCAAGGTTGCTTTTTTGCTCCGTGCCATCTAACGCCAACATCTGACCATCAACGGATTTTTGGTCAGCAGCGTCCATGCCGCACAGCGCCGCACTTATCAATCCATCAATATTCTCAACCGCCTGCAATACCCCGAGGCCACCATAACGGCTCGCATCACCGTCGCGTAATTCCAGCGCCTCAGCAGTCCCGGTAGAAGCACCGGAAGGAGCAATCGCTCTGCCCACCACTCCGGAGGCTACATGTACTTCCGCTTCCACGGTTGGCCGGCCGCGACTATCAAGAACCTCTCGACCAACCACTCTTACTATTGAACTCGACATAAAAACACAATCGCTCCTGTAATTCATTAACCTAACGAACTATCAATCATCTAAGAAAACACCACTCAAACAGTCGCTGGATCCCAGACATTTTCAACACGCTCCACACCGTCAAGCAATAGACGCTTGCCCAGCAGCCTCACACTTTCCTGATGCGCGGGATCTGACAAATACTCCACCGGACTTTTTCCATCCACTCTAGCTACCAAGCAAGCACCAAGGTTGGTGCAACCACGACGCTCAATTTCCGCTACCACTGCTGCGCCAACTCGCGGCAGCAGCACTCGCTGATACTCTTCAATAAAAACCTGTACCATCTTGGCATATTGCACAGCCAGCGACGAATCACGAATCGACTTAATAACTAGATGCGTCAGGAAGAATCCCAAATCAAAGGCCGGGTCGCCGAAATGACCAACTTCAAAATCCAACAGCATTAAGCGGGTAACATCGGTATCGTCCACCAACATATTCTTAGGGCTAAAATCTCCATGTACCAGACATTGTCGATGACCTCTCAGATCGGACACCAAACCATCGATCGCAGGTTGCAGTGCAGGGTGAACTCGAGCAATTTGTCGATAATATGGATCGACTCGCAATTCTTCGAAAAACCCTTGGTCTCCAACTTGTTCTGCTATTTCCGAATCTTCCCACGAACCGCTATGTAGTGTCCCGAGCAACCAACCAACGCTTTTAAATATTTCAGCGTCGAGTTCCCCAGCAAGCAAGTCCTGCTTCCATTCTCTAGCATTGCCTTGCATCGCAGTCATTGCGTAAACAAAATTCTCGCGATCTTCAAAAAGTATTTCTGGCACAACGCTTTGGCAGGGCAGCGCATTCGCTTTATCAGCCAACATCCGGTTACTGATTTGTAGCACATCCATTTCCCGCAGCACACGCGTCACGCTGCAAAACCATGGCTGCTCGACGGCCAGTTGTTCCCGCGCCTGCTTCAGGACCCAAGGCTCTCTGTCGCCAGAAAATACTACTAACAACACACGATTTGAGACGCCGCCGAGTAACTGCCGAACCTGCACGTCACTCTCGCTCGCAATAACGTCTTGGTCGACTAAATATTGCCCAACCGTATCAACTTCTAGAATAAACATGATCTCACAATGAACTCTGACGCCTAATGGTTGACAGAAATTTTAGCCGACGATTCTTAACTTCAGACAAATTTAGGGGCGGGTCGTTTACCCTTTCCACCAAATATCCGCCACTTTATTTGGGGTGTCGCCATAAGTCGCTGCAAAGGCTACATCAAACTTAGCACCATTTTGCAATGCCTTTGTTAAAGCGCTAAACCGCTGCGGATTCTTCATAAGAAAATCGACATAGCTGTAGGCAATAAGCGACGCATCTTCACCGCCTAATTTACCGGTGATGAAGTCATCAGGCTTCGTCATCTTCGCCGCGGCGGACGCGACGTTTTTCTTCCAGTCTTGAATGCGAGTATCCGCTTTTACGACACGAGCCGCGATCACGCGGGCCATGCCATTGGAAAACCAGCGTGGCACAACCCCCAGCGACTGCGCATAAATCCCAGCAATTTGCTCGGCCACGATGCCATCAATAACATCTTCGCCTCGAGGAACCAGCAAGGCTCCGTAGGCATCGATAATATCATAGCGAAAATGTCCCCGCCATTCTCTTGGCAACGGTCGCTTCTCGACCATCTGGCCAAATTCACTGTAGTCATAGCGTTGGTTGAAAAAGAACAAGGAAATACGACCTTTGATCAATGGCTTACTTTTGGAAACCTTCAAGGCCACTTGCACCTTCCCCATCACCGCTTCGGCCTGTTCACCAAACTTCTTTAATTGCGATTCAGTCAACGATCCGATTATATAAAAATTATCGGTTTCAACGGATTGGCTGTTGATACCCGACATACTCAGCTTCCAGTTATTTTGGGCGATTTCTACCCGCTCGGCCGCCAATTCCTCGTGCGTGTACTTTTCGGTACGAGCGATTGCCACAACTCGACCTAAACTTTGGTCAAACGACAAGCCATCAAATGTCGCACCTTCGGTAATCCATTTTGAAATCAACTCCATTTGCGCGTCATCAAATGGGTCACCGTTGGCCGGCATCCGTTGACCTCCGCCTGTCCCTAAGAGTTTCTTGATGATGTAGCTCTCAGCCGGATTGCCAGGTAATACCGATGGCCCATTGTCACCACCTCGCAGCATGCCCGCAAACGTCGTTAGATTAAAGCGGCCACTTGGACGACGCCCAAGTCCATGACAGCTTGCACAATTTGCGAACAGCAGAGGCGCTATATCATTTTTAAAACTTACCGTCTCGTTGCCTTGAGAAAACTCTGGTTTAACAACTGGCAGATCGCCAACGCTCGCATCCGGATTCAATTCCGCTAAATTTTTCTTCTTATCATCACCATCAAATTCAGCGCCGTCGGTTATCCACTTTTTCAACACGTCCAACTCAATCGCGGTGACAGACAACCCACCACGCGGCATATCTCCCTCTTCGATGACCTCAATGATTCTGCTACCAATTGCATCTTTCGGAAAAATAACGACGCCAGCGGCTGGTCCTTTCATCAGGGCATCAAAGTCCGCCATGCTAAACATCCCCCGCGCGTTGCGAATATGGCAATTACCGCATTTGGCCATTAAGATCGGCACGATATGGTTCACGAAACTAATCTTGCCATCAGGCACTTTGGTTAACATTCCCTTAGCTGGCGGCGGCAGGGGCTTAGCAATCATCGGTTGTTTAAGTTCCGGTAGGCTTACGCCTTCGAGTTCCAACAGCGCATGCGCTTTTTTCAATGAATTGAAGACTTTGGAAAACAGAAACAGCGTCTGCTCAGTAGGTTCCTTCATCGCTTCATCAAATTTTTTCTGAACTTCAATAACGACATCAGCCGATTCATCAAACTTGCCTTGAGCAAATAGATTGCCCGCTTTTTTAACAGCCGTCCGTAGTTCCAATTCAACCTTGCGTTGCTGTGGGGTGACTTGCGCCATTACCGCCGTACTGGCTGTACTCCAAATCGCGACAACGGCAAGCAGCAGCAAAAGATATTTTCGAGTTAGTTGAATCATGTTGGAATCCTGTAAATTATTTCCTAGTTGGTGGTTGTCGATTTTTCGTTTGCCTAGTGAGTAATATTATCAAGGTTGTTGAATTTGTTGCATTCAGCTGCCATCATTATAGGCTCTGACTGATTGCGGAAAGACCTCAGAAATAACAAAGCTGTTAGTCTGCTGTTGCGTGGTTTGTTTGGTCGAGGTCTCCATTACAGCCCAATACACCACTACCAATGTTCCCAGAAGTACGCAAACGATACTTAACGCAATCACAATCCACCCCCAAAGAGGCATGCGTTTCACGACAGCCGAAGTGGTGGTACCGTCTAACAATCCATGAGTGGTGCTTTGCAATGATTGTTGCGCACCCTCAGTACCAAGTTCAATACGACTGTTTCCTGTACTAATACTGCTATCGGGCACGACCATAAATTGACTATCACTCAGCGCCGAACCGCTGCCGGAAATCAACTGGGCCGATGAAGCACCACCACCAACTGCGACATGATTAGCCACGGCAACGGCCGCATGCATCGCTTCCACAATAGTATCGGTGGATTGGTTGGCGTCTTGGCGCGGCGGCAGATGAATTGGGTCGGCTACATTTTTCGTCGCATCAATGCCCTGAGTTTGTAACCAAGTTTCCAACGCGACAGATATCTCTAGACAATTCTGATACCGGTTATCAACTTCTTTTTGCAGCATCTTAAAACAAATCGCTGCCAATTGGTCTGGGCAATCAGGTCGATCCACGCCTATCGCTGGAGGCATTTTCGATTGATGCATCGCTATCCGCTGAGCCAATGTTCCTTCGGGAAATGGTGGATGCCCCGTCAATGCGTAATACATCGTGCAGCCCAATCCATAGATATCTGCTCGTAAGTCAATGTCGTGACTATTGAGCGCTTGCTCCGGAGCAAGATAATCTGCCGTGCCTAATATTTTTTCGTTGTGCTTGTCCGTTAAACCCGCTAGTTCAGAATCATCGTCATTCATGAGCGCAAGGCCCATATCGAGAATCTTCAACTGTCCATTTTCTTCGACCAACAGATTGGCCGGTTTGACATCGCGATGAATCATCCCAACTGTATGTGCGTGGTCTAAGCCTCGAGCTGCTTGCAAAATGTATTGTGCGGTTTCAATAAATCCTGTCGGACCATCATCTTTGACGATCGTCATCAGGTCTCTTCCGGCAACGTATTCCATCACTAAATAATGCGTCTCACTGGCACTATCAATATCGTACGCTCTGACAATATTCGGATGGTCTAACGCCGCCGTCGCTTGGGCTTCCCGATAAAACCGTTCAAGATAGGAAGAATCATCTACGCGATTTCGAGGCAACACTTTGATGGCACGCAATCGTTTCATCAGCGTATGCTCTGCGAGGTAGACAGTGCTCATTCCGCCAACGCCGATATGCCCTAGCAGTTTATATTTCCCCAGAAAGAAACCTTTATATTTTTTGTCGAGTAGCTTTTTCGATTGCCATTTCGTAATTACATTCTGGGCAATCAGAAAATCTGCCATTTGCTTCGCATCGTTGGGTAATGCTCCGTCATTTTCCTCGACACAAAGCCGCAACGCTTTCTTGAGGGGCGCATCGTCAATCAACTTGCTGCGACGCAATATATCGAGAAATTTTCGGGTCGTTATCGCCATGGTTTGCTCGGATTGAGAAAATTGGCACGCGGAGTGACAAACTGCAAAAAGGCTTGTATATAGAAGTTAAACGTGAAGTAACCATCATAACGTATCAGGACTTTAATGTCGCTTACCGTTATAGTTTAACCGTTGTATAACTAGCCAATAGTATTAGAAAGCGTCGACACACGGTATCGGCGCAACCACAATAGACAATAAAATAAGGACTTTACCGGCGCCGTCACGATCAACCTACAATTAAAACGCACTAATTCACCAAATGTCCTCATTTTCCGCCACACTTTATTCTCGAGACAATTGCCCTCTATGCGATGAAGCCTATGAAATTCTCGATAGATACGGCTTCTCCATAGAGACTATTGATATCTCACAGGATTCAGAATTGCTTGACAAATACGAAATGTGCATTCCCGTCGTGGAGATTGATGGAAAGGTCCGTTTTCGTGGTAAAATCAATGAAGTCCTACTACGTCGTATCATAGGAAGCCGTTTGTGAGCAAACCATTTCAATCTCAGCTCGGTGTATTCGCTAAATATTGGGAACCTGGTCAAGTGAAAACTCGACTCGCACGCGATACGAACCAAGAATTTGCGGCAAGTGTCTATCGGCAATTTATCCAAGCGACGCTGGAAACAGCTACCGGCATTGCCCAACGCAGTGTGCTAGCTTTCACTCCGACTGACCAATACACCGAATTTGTCCAATGCCTCCCCGCTGGCTGGACCATGGTTGCCCAGGCCACGGGCGATCTCGGACAACGTATGCTCGCATATTTCACCGACGCACACGCGCACCAAATCGAAAAGGTTGTTCTGATCGGCAGCGACAGCCCGCACTTACCCGCAGCACTACTCAAGCAAGCATTTGATCAACTTGATGCACATCAGTGTGTCATCGGTCCCGCCCGCGACGGCGGATATTATCTCATCGGCGCACGCAATATTGTGCCACCCGTGTTTGCAGAGGTTGATTGGTCCACCGACAATGTTCTCCAACAGACGATCACCAAACTGCAAGATGCTAATATCTCCTACTCACTGCTACCACCTTGGCTCGACATCGATACGATTGATGATTTCCGCGAATTACAGCAGGACCTCGAACACAGTGGACATTGGCTTTGCGATGAACTCCATACACTACAGCAGGAGTTCTTGTCATGAGCCACGGGGAACATGATGTGTTGATTATTGGAGCAGGCGTCATTGGGTTGTCGCTCGCGTGGGAACTATCCAATCGAGGCAAAACCGTACACGTAATCGATGCGAATTTACCCGGGCGTGAAGCTTCCTGGGCAGGCGGCGGAATCTTACCGGATGCGAATTTGCAACACGCCCTCGACCCGCTTGATAAACTACGAGGTCTCAGCCAGCAACTCCATCCAATATGGGCTGATCGTCTAAAAATTGAAACGGGCATTGATAACCACTTTGAAGTTTGCGGTGGTGTGCACGTCGCCCGCCGCACCGGTGAAGCAGCCGCCCTAGCAGGATTGCTTGCCACCTTACCAGCAGAAGGTATTGCCGTTGAAAAACTCAACTCACAACAACTGCGTAAACTCGAGCCTGCACTGGATCCTGATCAATTTCTCGCTGCCTATTATTTGCCCAACGACGCGCTGCTACGCAATCCGCGGCATTTACAAGCGCTGGTTGCGGCATGTGAGAAGAACGGAGTACTCATTACACCACATTGTGCTGTCACCGATATTCCAATCGACCTTGGACATATCCATAGTGTGCCATCGCCGCAGGGCTCGCTGAGAGCTAAACAAATATGCATTACCGCCGGCGCTTGGTCAGCCATGCTATTGCAGCAGCTGAATATCGAAAATGGCATTGTTCCTATACGTGGTCAGATGCTGTTGTATCAGGCAGCAACAGGAACCATCAATCGAGTGATCAATGAGGGGTCACGTTATGTGATTCCACGGCGAGATGGCCATATTTTAGTTGGCTCGTGCGAAGAAGAAGTCGGCTTCGAAAAAGGGACGACTCCGCAGATGCTCGATCAATTGGCAGATTTCGCCGGTCAACTCATTCCGCCGCTCAACGGACTCGAGATTAAACAAAGTTGGTCTGGTTTACGTCCGGCGAGTTTCGATGGCATGCCCTATCTGAGTCGCATCACCGCAGCGGACAATTTATTCATCGCCGCTGGCCACTTTCGCAGTGGCTTACAAATGTCACCTGCAACAGCTGTCGTGATGGCTGACCTCATGGCCGGTGATACACCAGCCATTGACATTTCCCATTTCAGCATCCTCCGTAATAGCAATACACCGGATACTGTGAATTTTTGATTTTCAATTCCAGATTCTAAATTTTGTGATAATTCGTGCAATCCGAGGTTGAGTTTATTCGACACTGTACCATCGGATACGCGTGGCAAACTGATTCGCGGTATCAATTTCCGCAATACGGGCGGGCATCCTCCAACGGTGAACTCAACCGCGACACCTCATTGTTTGTGGTACTACTGCTGCCGTTTTCATACTAGAATACGACAGCACACCAACAACATGCAAGCAAAGGCCATTGCTGAAAACGAAACGAATTTTATGGCAATTGACACTCCCGCTCATATCATCATCATCGGTGCTGGCCCTATCGGACTCGAAACCGCACTATATTCTCGCTACTTGGGCTACCAAGTCACCCTTATCGAAAAAGACGAAGTCTGCCAACATGTTTTGCGCTGGCAACACATCAGTATGTTCTCACGATTCGGAGACAATAGTTCGACATTAGGACGAGCGGCCATCGCAGGTCAATCTCCCGAACACCCGTTGGACGCTTTGGATCAATTACAAACCGGAGCCCAGTGGTTCAAGAACTATCTCGAACCACTAAGTCATACCGACCTAATCGTTGACCATATCCGCACGAACACGAAAGTTCTTTCCGTTTCCCGTTCGTGGCTCATCAAAACAGATCTAGCTGACCGGCAATCCCGCGTGGCCGATTCGTTTCGCGTGTTAATCCAAGACGGTAATCAAGAAACTGTTATTACCGCTGACATCGTTATCGACACATCCGGCGTCCTTGGGCAACCCAATCCAATTGGTGCTGGTGGCGGAACCGCTATTGGTGAGAACAACTGTCACCAACAATTTCATCGGCTGAGTCCGACCGCTGAGCAAGCCGCCACTCTTACCAACCAACGCATCCTAGTCGTCGGATCTGGGCATACCGCTGCCCACACCCTAGTCAACCTAACTCAAGCTCGCTCCACAGCAGATGCAACCATTACCTGGATTACACGCAACTCGAATCAATTGGGAATTGCCACCATCGCTAATGACCCGTTGAGCACTCGCCGCGACCTAGTGCAACAAGCCAACCAAACGGTAGCCAGCAAACAAGTCACTCGTATCGCGGGAACCATCATCCACCGCATTACGCAGCAAGACGCCGGAACATTCGAAGTAGAACTGCACCAACAGGACGATGGTGAAAACGACGGCAGGCAGATAACGCTCGTCGTCGATCAAGTTTTTGCTCATACCGGATTTCAACCCGACAACTCCATATTTCGAGAACTACAAGTTCACCTATGTTATGCGACTGAGGGGCCCATCAAACTCGCCGCTAAACTACTAGACCACGGACCGGAAGATTGCCTTGATCAATCACCGCTGTCGGCAACCGATCTTATCAACCCAGAACCCAATTTTTACGTCCTCGGAGTAAAGAGCTACGGCCGCAATTCAAACTTCTTATTCAGCGTGGGATTACAACAAATAACACAGCTGTTTCAGATCATTGGGGACCGCAAAGACCTCGACCTCTATGCCACATTCAAATAATTCCGTCATGGCAACATCACTACCCACCATCAGCCTATCTCATCTCGATGAACTTTGGTTTCAGGTCAGCGGGACACTTTGCAATCTCACCTGTAACCACTGTTTCATCTCCTGTAGTCCCACCAACAAAAATTTTGGCTTTCTATCGCTGGTAACAATCCAAGCATCGCTTGAACAAAGCGTAAAACTTGGAGTTAAAGGCTATTACTTTACTGGTGGAGAACCATTTCTAAACCCCGAAATGACGGCGATCCTCATCGCAACGCTAAAGTACGGTCCCGCGACCGTGCTGACCAATGCAACCGTGCTCAAACAGGAGTGGATCGACGCCTTGGTCGCAGCATCCCGCACAAGTCGCTATAGCCTTGAATTCCGAGTCTCGATTGACGGGTTTGACCCCGCTACCAATGACCCGATTCGAGGTGCAGGAACATTTGTACGAGCGCTGGCAGGCGTCCAGCAACTCGTCAAAGCCGGCTTCCTACCAATCATCACGGCGACTCGGACATGGCCAATAGCCGACGACCGCACCGTATTAGCCAACTTCATCGCGACTCTCAAGGAAGCTGGCTACGATCGCCCCCGCATTAAACTGCTACCTGCCTTGAAAATCGGTGCAGAAGCACAACGCAGCAGTGGATATACTGACGCACAACGGGTGACCTCAGAAATGCTAGACGGACTCGATAACTCGCAGTTCGTTTGTGAGCATGCTCGGATCGTCACAGATCGTGGAGTCCACGTCTGTCCAATTCTGATCGAAGAACCCGATTCCCTACTTGGTACCGACTTGCAACAGGCAACACAAGCAGACTACGCCATCACGCACGGTGCCTGTCTCACTTGCTATCAATACGGAGCAATCTGTTCTAATCCCTCACTTGGCCTTACGAGTGGAGATGCTTGATGACAACTCAAATTGCGCTATTCGGCGGCGTGTACAGTAACTACCTGGCACTCGACGCGGCTATTACGGACGCCTGTACCCGCGGGATATCCGACCTTTACTGCCTGGGCGACCTCGGAGCGTTCGGCCCGTTTCCAGACCGCATATTCCCTCTTCTCCAGCGACATAACGTTCAGTGCATTCAAGGCAACTACGACGACTCCATTGGCAACGATTTAGATAACTGCCAATGCGGTTATACCGATGAACGCGATAACTACTATGCAAACATAAGCTATCAATATACGCAGCAACATACGAGCGCTGATAACAAGGTGTTCCTACGTCAACTACCACGCACCCGCATCATCCAAGTCGAACAAACTCAGATCCTGCTATGCCATGGCAGCCCCCGAAAACTAAACGAATTCCTCTGGGAATCAACGTCACCGGATCATTTCTTAGAGCCGTTTTTCTCACAACATGCCGTCGACGTGATTGCGGTGACGCATACTGGGATCAAGTGGCAAAGGCAACTCCCTAGTGGACTATTCGTAAACGTTGGCGTACTTGGTCGTCCCGAAAACGATGGCACGACCAACGTCTGGTACACCATACTCGAAGTGTCCGGTAGCAAAACCGCTGTCGAATTTGTTCCAATCGAGTATGATTATCAACAACTTGCCCAAGACATGCAAAACGAACAATTGCCACGAGAGTTTATTGACACAATTAATACTGGCTGGTGGACTACTTGCTTGGAAGTCCTGCCGCAAAAAGAACGAACCATTGGCAAGCACTAGGCTGTCCTCGTAACCGCTAAACTGATTATGCGCCCCCAACAAATCCTTGCCACTTTTACCATTACAGCCATCGCTGGATTTGCTCTGGTCGCAATAACCATCACCTACATTGATCAGCCGCTGTGGATCGATGAACTGCACACATCGTGGACCATCAATGGCGGATTTGCAGACGTTATTCCACGTGGGAACGCCGGGAATCAAGCGCCGCTGTATTACTTCATCCTCAAAGCTATCACCCAACTTGCTGGACCCTCAGAATCAGTACTGCGATCGTTTTCCATAATTTCAACCATCGCCAGCATCGCACTCATGACAGGCTGGGGAGTTATGAAAAAAGTGCATCCTCTGTTACTCGGCTGTGTCATGGTGATGTTCGCCACCGACCGTTTGGTAACTCTTTTTGCGCTCGAAGCGCGGCCTTATGCATTTCTGATGTTTTTGACGATCCTCCTATTCATCCTGCAATCCACGCGCATGCAACACTTCCGATCTAGGGTTTTAAAGGAAGTCCTATGGACGCTCTGCGCAACGGCCATGTTCTACACCCATTACACAGCACTTCCTGTGATTGCCGTGCTATTTCTGTCGCGGGTAGTCTGCCGTAACGACAACCAAATAACTATCAAAATTCTGCTGTTGCAATTCGTCACAATTGCCGCCTTTGCCGTGGGACGGTTGGAGCATTTCTCTTCAGTTTTCGCGATGCGCGACAACTGGGCAACGTTTATTAAGCCAGAGCGGGCCACGATAGAAGGACTAGCTACCAGTTTTCCCATAATCGCCTTAGTCCTGATTCCCTGCGGCTTGCTAATACTCGACCGCCTCTTGCAAAAACAACAGGCAAATACAAAACCGAAAAATAACGACGAACGCTCGCCGAGCGATTCCAGTATCAAAACACTGCTCATGTGGGGACTACTGCCGCTGCTAACCGCCTGGATTTGTACTCGGTTCGCCTGGGTCAATTGGTTCTTCCCGCGGTACTTGATAACAATCGCACCGGCCTTCTATTTATTACTTTGTGCTGCCATTTGTCGCCTGCAGCAGCCCGTTATAATGACTGCGGGCTTTCTGATCGCAATCTGTACGTGGGGCGTTCTCGGACACAGTGTGGCTGATCGATATTTAGCAGACACAGTGACGGTGAAGCGCGAGTCGTGGAAGCAAATCGTGCAACACTTAAACGCTCAAACCGGCAGCGGCAATGTGTTGCTGATGTCAGGGCTAATTGAAGATCCACAATTAGCGGCGCAGCAGGTCGTGCAATCTGGCAGAGTGCCGCTGCAACAATATTGTCAGTTTCCTGTACGCGGTTTATATAGCCTAGAGCAGCGTTGGAACGTCACCGCGCTGAGCTCCGCTGATACCTCCGCAGCCACACTGCAACCGTACTTGATGGCACCTCGCACATGGGTTATTGTCCGCGGTTCTCGTCGGATTCGCCAATGGGAACAATTAACCCAACAAACTTTCCACAAACAACAATATTCTCGAATGGACTTCTCTGGAAACATCGCCCTGTTTACGTGGAGAAAACAGAATCACTGAAATCATTCGCAATAGGTCCGTTAAACATAGGTTCCGACAAGATATTGCCTAGTTACGGCTAACCATAATTCAATTCCTCGGGTAAACTCACAATTTGGATATTTCTTATCGAAACACCCCCTTTGACAAACACATCTAACCATGCCTTCCGATCGTACTGAAGAACTAAAAAAGATCATGCAACAACGAGTGATGGTACTCGATGGCGCTATGGGTACGACCGTCTTTTCCTTAGGTTTTGACGAACAGACGATCCGG
>DTSG01000461.1 GCA_012965455.1 Planctomycetaceae bacterium
CTCGTACCGATGATTTTGACAGGAGCAAATGTAAGGCCCATGCCGAAGACAGTATCACCGCCTACCCAGAACTAAAATGCATGGTCGGTCTTTTTGCTTACAATCCTCCGCAAATGCTAGAAGCAACCAAGAACGCTGATAAACTGGGCGAAATCCGCATTGTCGGTTTTGATGAGGACTCCACAACATTACGGGCAATTGCAGACGGCACCTGTTATGGAACCGTTGTGCAAAATCCCTTCGAATATGGTTATCAAAGCGTCAAGATTCTGACACAAGTCGCTCGGGGAGAAATCGATCTCGCCGACATGGACGATTTCATCGATATTCCAGCTCGTAAAATTGTAAAAGGCAATGTCATGGAATTCTGGACCGAACTTAACCAACTGACCGGCGAAGAACCTCCCACAGCTTCTAAATAGTCCCTCGTTTATCTATATTTCGCACAGCCACTCGCTCATCTAATGTGCTCTAAATTTAATGACTCCTTCCACTTCACCCCTGTTGCGCGTTCGGAACCTGACCAAGCGATTCCCGGGTGTATTGGCACTGAATAGTGTTGAGTTGGAATTATACGAGGGAGAACTTTTGTCGCTGATCGGCGAAAATGGAGCCGGGAAAAGCACGTTGATGAAAATACTCGCAGGTGTGCAATTACCTGACGAAGGTGAGGTCAGCGTTGCCGGAAACACGGTGGTGCTTGATAGCGTAAAAATCGCACAATCTCAGGGCATCGCCTTAATTCACCAAGAGCTGAATCTAAGCGAAAACCTTACAATCGGTGCCAATATTTTCTTGGGCCGAGAGCCACAGCGATTTGGCTTCATCAACAAACGAACCATCGCAAAAGAATCTAAACGGTTTTTGGCAATGGTCGGCTTGTCACTAGACCCGGATACAATGACAGCAGATCTTTCCATCGGCCAACAGCAACTTGTGGAAATCGCCCGAGCGCTCAGCATCAACGCGAGAATCCTCATTATGGATGAACCGACTTCAAGTTTAAGTGCCGGTGAAACTGAAAAACTATTTGACGTTATTCGCGAATTGCGCGCACACGGCGTAAGTATCATTTATATTTCACATCGACTCGGAGAAGTCAAATTGCTGTCGGATCGAGTGACTGTTTTTCGTGACGGCGAAAATGCCGGCGAGCTCGCAGGAACCGATATCACACACGATGCGATGGTCAAACTTATGGTAGGTCGCGAGATTTCTCAGTATTATCCCCATACATCTCGACCGCTCGGGGATGTCATGCTCCAAGTCTCTGGACTTGTGACGCAGGCCAATCCCGACCATCCGCTCGATTTCCAAGTCCGCCAAGGGGAAATCGTGGGCATCGCAGGTTTAGTCGGCGCTGGCAGAACAGAAATGCTCGATGCTCTGTTTGGTGTCGTACCATGTCTGGCTGGTGAGATTTATGTTCAAGACCAACAGGTTTCTATCAACACTCCAAAACAAGCTATTCAACTCGGAATCGCGCTCGTTCCCGAAGACCGCAAAAATCGAGGACTGATTCTTGAGATGGATATCCAAGCCAATTCCAGCCTCGCTTCTTTAGCAAAACATGCACATATGACATGCTTTCGCAATGTTCCCAAAGAACGCGCGGATGCCGAAGAAATGATCGAAAAACTTGGTACGCGGACACCATCCGTGCTACAAACCGTCGGCTTCTTATCCGGTGGAAATCAACAAAAAGTCGTGCTCGGAAAATGGTTGCTGACCCAACCTAGGATTTTATTGCTCGATGAACCGACCCGTGGTATCGATGTCGGCGCAAAACAGGAAATCTATCAACTGATTGAGTCTTTAGCTGCGACAGGGCTTTCAATCTTGTTCGTCTCAAGTGAGCTTGAAGAAATTATCGGTATGTCTGATCGAGTGCTCGTGATGCACGAAGGGCGGATTACCGGCGAACTAAATCGCGCTGAACTCTCTGAAGAAGCTATCATGCAACTAGCAACCAATGCCGATACAACTCGAGCCCAAAAAGAAGAAATGCACGTTCTATGAATAAAATATTGGGTATCTTGATGTTACTCGTGTTTGCCTGCGTCGCCACCACGATGCTGAGTGAAGGGACTTTTGTCAGCCCACGTAATATCCAGAACATTATGCGCTGGAGTGGTCTGTTCGGAATCATCGGTATTGGCGTCGCATTTGTGATCATCACCGGGGGCATCGACCTTTCCATCGGATCAATGATCGGACTCATTGGCTGCTTGATGTCGATGGCACTAATGGACTGGGGATTCGGAATCACTGGGACACTCGTCTTCATTATGATCATTTCCGTCTTGTTGGGACTTTCACACGGTCTGTTGGTCACCAAAGCGGGACTACAACCCTTTGTCGTTACGCTCTGTGGATTGCTCATTTACCGCGGAGTTGCCCGTTGGATCACGGGGGATCAAACAGGCGGTTTTGGCAGTGAATACAATGATTCGTTACGACTACTTGCGACAGGAAAACCTTTCTCCGTCGCTACCGTTTTGGCAATTTCAGGATTGGGTGGAGCGTGCTGGTTTGTCTGGAACTTTTGGCAGCAAAAACAGCAGCGGCGCGACAGCATAATAGGCCTCGTGGTCTGTGTCGTGATTGCTGTGATCGGTGCCAGTCGGTTTACAAACCTATCAACCACTACAATTATTAAATTGAGTCGCGGTACTACGGTTGATATCATTACGATGCCCAACGACACGCAAACGATTAATTATCGAAAAATGCAGTTGGGCAAAGCATTAGACGAGCAAGATGCGGGTAAACGGCCGAGCGCTCTGCTACCAGAAATTTTGCTGAACTATCTTGGCTATCTTACGATCGCCGCATTTACTTGGGTTCTCTTTTTGGCAGTAAAGAGTAATGGCCGGGAAGCCAGAAAATCGCTGTTGATCCTAGGGTGTGCATTTTTCGGCGTACTGCTGTCACAATCTGTAATCGGCGGTAAAGGCCCGAATTGGTTTGGACAATCGACTGGCGGACAATTATGGAACAGCCGACTTGATATGCTCATCGTTTTTGTAGCACTGGCAGCTCTCATATTCGGTATCAATCAGTTCATCAAATCCACTCTTAAACACAACCCATCAGCAAAACTGGCTCTATTAATAACGGGAGGACTCGCTGGCTGCTGGTTGATGAGCCAAACTCCAATTTGCCGCACGCTGGTGCCCGCTCCGATGATTTTCCTGATCGTGATTGCTGTGATTGCAACGGTTTTTCTCAACCACACAATCTACGGTCGGTATCTCCTGGCACTAGGTAACAATGAAACCGCGACTAAACTTAGCGGTATCAACACCGACCGCATGGTGATTTTGGCATACGTAATTTGTGGAGCATGTACTGGCATAGGCGCCTTGCTGTTTGCTCTCGACCTAAATTCTATTCAGCCAGCGGGGCACGGTAACTTCTACGAACTCTATGCTATTGCCGCGGCCGTTTTGGGAGGTTGTAGTCTCCGTGGGGGTGAAGGCAGCATTATCGGAGTAGTCATTGGTGCAGCGGTCATGCGGGTACTCTATAATTCCATTAACATCCTTAAAATTCCTAATCAACTTGAATTCGCGATAATCGGTACAGTTATTTTGGTAGGAGTGCTAGCTGACGAAACGTTAAAACGCATAAATACTCGCAAAAAACAACTTGGCTGATCAAGGAATTATCCTAGCCTGTGAATAGTTATACGCTCAAGACCGCCAAGAATTATATTGTCTCGCGCCCCATCTATAGTCTAGAATGACAAGTCGTTGTTATATTTACTAATTTCCATTTATTCCGTAAGGGAAGAATCATGAAAAAAACTATTATCGCTTTGCTGTTCATGTTCAGCATCGTTCTCGTCGGTTGTGACGAGGCTGCAACTACAGACGTTGGCCCAGATCCAGCAGGTGAAAATCTACCAGGTGCCGAATATGAAGCCGAGGATATTGGGGAAGATCCCGGTCCTGAAACAGAAGAAAACTCAACCGATGGCGATAGCTAATTTGGCGAGTTAGACTTCTTAGTAGTTTTCCTAGTGACAACTACCAAGATTCCACTAAGACGTGTTCCGCTTTGCATAGCGAGCACGTCTTTTTTATTGGTACCGGTACAAGCGGCGCTACACGATTATCGCTGATGGAAGGCCAGCCTTCCATCAGCGGCATTAATAGTCATACGGTGATTTATGCATGTATGCACAATAAAGCAAGTCCATGGGGTGCATGACAATCACGCTTTCTTGTTCCAACCGCCGCTGTCGATCGATTTGCATCAGACAGCCTGAATTACCGGTCAACACAATGCTTGCGCCCGTTTTGCGAATGCAATCCAACTTTCGCTCACCGAGGCGATCGGCCATTTCAAGCTCGACGAGGTTATAGGTTCCGGCCGCCCCACAACAGACTTCCGATTCAGGTAATTCCAATAGCTCCACTCCGGGGATTTGCCGAATCAGATTGCGGGGCGGGTCAGATATTTTTTGGGCGTGCACCAGATGACAAGCATCATGATAGGTCACTTTCACCGGAATATTCCATTTCGGCGGAATGAACCCTAGTTCGTCCAAAAACTCATGGACGTCTTTTACTTTACTAGAAAACTGCTGCCTATCAGCTGTCTGTCCGTCACGCGCATCGTCCCAGAGGTGCCCATACTCCTTGAGCATCGAACCACACCCCGCAACATTCACGATGATTGCATCAATATCGTCTCGATCAAACGCTTTCAAATTGTCTGCCGCAAACTCGATTGCCCCTTGTTCGTGTCCGGTGTGATAATGAATTGCACCACAGCATCCCTGTTCGTCGGGAATCACAACGTCGCAACCATTCTCCTGCAACACTCGAACCGTTGCATAATTGGTCTGCTGAAACACTTCGCTTTGCACGCATCCGCTAAACAAAGCAACCCTCGCCCGCCGCTTTCCAATGGCCGGCATGACTTTTTCCAAGGGGGCATCTGGGGTCTTAATATGCGGCAGTAAAGTTGCGAGCCGTCCTAAACGCGCCGGCAGCAACTTCCACATACCCGTTAGCAACAGCAACTGGTCTAACTTCAACCGCTGGGCTATTTTAGCGAACACCAGTGCTTTGTGAAGTCTCTGTGGATAAGGGAAGAGACCAAACAAAATGTATTTGAAAAACCAATCAAATTGCTTGGGCTCTCCCTTTTCGGGAACGTCCATGGCTAATCGGAACGGCTCAATCAAGCGGCCATACTGTACCCCAGATGGACAGGCCGTTTCACAGGCTCGACAATCTAAACACAACTCGAGATGCCGCTGGATTGTTTGAGTCATGTCCAACCGTCGATCGGTAACAGCTCGCATCAGATAAATGCGACCGCGGGGACTGTCATTTTCATTTCCTGTCTCAATATAAGTTGGACAAGCCGACGTACAGAGGCCGCAATGGACACAGTCTAAAAACAAATCGTAGTTGATTCCATCGCCAGGCGTTGCCGGCAATGCAATTGGTAACGGGTCAGCGGTAGTGGAAGGTGATTCTGGCATTACTTAAAAATAAACCTGCCGGGATTCAAAATCCCACGTGGATCAAATTGTTCTTTGACCGACTGCATAATTGACAAGGGAGCCGATAAACGTCCCCACATGCTGCCAGCTGTCACCTCAACTGCTTGCGGGTTTTTCAAGGTCACCACGTTTCCGTGAAACCGCGCAGCTAGCGGTGCCAGTTCGGCAATCAAGGCAGACGAAATACCCCCAGTCGGTAGTTGTTCAAACGCCACGGTGACGACACCGTCGCCCGCAGCCGCTTGGATCACACAATCTGCGTTTAACTCACAACATTTAGCAATAATCTCGACAACACCACTGGAAACTGTCTGAACCTGTATCACCAACTCCGCCTCGTTCGCCGGAAATTCGCAGACAGCCGACCACAAAGCCTGCTGCTGTGAGGGATCAAGAATCGAACCATCCGTTAATCCAGCTGCTTTTAGCTCTCGCAATACAGTCGCCTGTGACCAATCCACGTCCACCGTCGTTCCGGCCAGTTGAATTGCCATGATGCTCTGCCCCGCTGCCTTGCTACCACCGCCGCACAGTTGCTGCCAGCACTCGCCCTGAAGCCACTGCACGGCCACTGGCGTTGCCTCTGAAACTAGCATGCTAGCAATCGCCGTTTCACCACTGTGACCGTTAGGCACGACGGCGACGACCGTTGTTGTCTGTTCGCTGATCGGCTTTACTTTTACCGTGACGGCAGTAATAACTCCTAACGTACCCAACGATCCAGTCAATAATTTGCAAAAATCATAACCAGCTACATTTTTAACGACTCGCCCACCACCATGAAACAGCTGTCCTTTACCATTAACTGCCTCAATGCCAATGACATAATCGCGTACCGTCCCCAAGCCAAAACGACGAGGACCGTTTGTGTTCGTTGCAATGACGCCTCCCAACGTGGCTTGCACGGCCTGGGGAACGTCCAGCGGTAACATCAGTCCCTCAGCCTCAAGTAGCTTAGCTAGCCGTTGCATCGGTATCCCAGCTTCTACGGTAATTGTAAGATCTCGTACTGGAAAATCGATAACTTGATCAATGGCCTTGGTTGAAACCGCTATTCCAACAGTGGTTGCCGGCAAGCCATAATCCAAAGCGGTTTGGCCACCGACAGGGTAAACAGCCATTGATTGTTCATAGCACTCAAGCAGCTGCGAAGCAATCTCTGTAGAACTCGCAGGTTCAATCATTTCGGTCGATGGTAATAGGTTTATATTCTCTGGCACGTTTCAATACTCAAGATTGTTTCGTAATTAGGTGGCGACCATTCGACTAGGACGTTTACGTTCCATTCCACAAGCTCCGGCAACAGGCAACATCTTATCGGGGCTCAATCTGTTCTCCGGATTAAAGGCATCTCGTAACGCACTCATCACTTCCAGATCCTCTGGAGTAAACATCTTCTTCATGAAATGCATCTTTTCAACACCAATCCCATGTTCACCTGTCACACTTCCCCCTACTTCTAGACACGCATCTAGAATCTCACCGCCAGCCTGTAACACACGTTGAATCTGTGACGCGTCACGCTCGTCAAACAACATCACAGGATGAATGTTGCCATCGCCCGCATGAAATACATTGACGATTTGAATGTCATGTTTCTTACCAATTTCCATTATCTTTTCATAGATATAGGGTAGTTGAGTCCGCGGGACGACTCCATCTTGCGTGACGAGGCTCGATGAAAGCCGACCGATCGCGCCAAAGGCTTGTTTGCGAGCACGCCATAAGTGTTGCCGTTGTTTTTCATCCTCGGCTTGCTGCACATCGCGAGCGCCGTTGTCCAAACATAGCTGTACGATCCGGTCTCGTTGGTCGTCCAGTCCCGCGTCAATACCGTCCACTTCGATGATCAATACTGCCTCAGCATCTAATGGAAACCCAAATTTAAAGGCTTCTTCTAAGGCAACCATAATGTCATGGTCGATCATTTCTAGTGCTGCTGGGATAATACCAGCGCCTATAATCGCAGTAATAGCTGTCGTGCAGTCAGCTACCGAATCGAATACCGCTAGCATGGTACGAACGCTTTGGGGATTACGAGTCAATCGCACCCACACCTTGGAGACAATGGCCAACGTACCTTCACTGCCGACAAGGACTCCGGTAATATCTAGGCCCGAGCAAGTGCCACCTGGTCCGCCGACCGTCACTATTTCTCCGGCCGCTGTGATAAATTCAAGCCCGAGAATGTGATTGACCGTAACTCCATATTTAAGAGTATGAGGGCCACCGGAATTGGTAGCTACATTACCGCCAATCGTACAAGCACTCTGGCTCGATGGGTCGGGAGCATAATGATACCCGCTGCCTTTGAGCGATTGGGTTAAACGAATATTGACAACGCCTGGTTCCACAATTGCATAGCGATCCCTCAAATTGATCTCGAGGATTTCGTTCATGCGAGTCAAAACCAACATGACACCTCCGCCCACCGCCAACGTACCTCCGGCTAAACTAGTGCCTGCACCGCGCGGCAAGAACGGAACTTCGTATTGATTACATAATGAAACAACTGCGGCAATTTGGGCGGTTGTTCTTGGAAAAACAACAACATCGGGGCAATCTTTTTCAATCGTAAAACCGTCGCACTCGAACACCATCCGATCGCTGTATGCCGTCAAAACGCCTGCTGCACCTATTACTCGGCGCAATGCCGTAATGAGCTCAGCAGATATCGTTGATTCGCTCGAT
>DTSG01000462.1:0-13508 GCA_012965455.1 Planctomycetaceae bacterium
TCACCAAAGCCTGCACGGTCAAATCAGTCTGGCACCACGAGTGCCCTCAACCGGCACCTTCAAAATCGAACATTCCTTTGAACTTTCCCAATTGATCGTCCTTGACGACATCGACTATAAAACCACCCAACAACAAACCAAAACAACACTCCATAAAGTCAGTGGACCAAACGCAGCTGGCTACGTAACGATTACAGAGACTGTGGAGCAACTCAAAAATTCAACGCGATTGCCGGGTAATATCCGATTTGCCTATGACTCCACTGCTTCAAAAGCAGAGGTTCCACTGTTTGATGCGATTCGCGATGCAACCATCACTACCCAACTCGACCGATCAGGAAACATATTCGACTTAACGATTGATTCGAAATTTGCCACACTTCCAGAGGAAACACAAACATTGGTTTTCTCAGAACTTGATCCCACGACTGTAAAACAACGCCGTCAGCAAGTATTAAGCCAATACCACATTGCCCCCGTTAAAATTGGTGAATCGTGGGATCAAGTCATTTCGATTCCGCTTAGCCACGATTCCCAGTTTTTGTTTAAGACCACACACACCTATTCAGTCACAACAGAACACCCCAAAACTAAAAATATGCTTCATCAAGTCACCGTAGAATTTCACGAAGCTGCCTTCACTCGCAACACCGAAACCTTCTCTCAAGGTGATTCCATGACGATCGTCGAAGCTACCAAAACCTATTGGTTCGACAGTCACCACGGACGCATCTTCAAGTCGAGTGTGAACCTATCTCTGACGGGCGATATTACATTCAAAACGAAACGAACTAAAACAATTGCTCATTTAACATTAGGTCTCAAGCGAAGTTGGCAGATTCCCTAAACAAATTTACTTTGGCTATTTTCGTCTAATCAATTTCAACCAAACAAACATTCAAACTCACTATTTCTTAAGGATCCTAGGCATGTTTAAACGAACTCTTTTTCCAGCATTGACGCTCGCCTTACTTATAGCGCCTCTTGCTTCCGCTCAAATCATCATCAAACCGCGTGTCGAAGCCTCAGGTTCCTTCGAAACAAACCTGCTTTTCAAAGTACAACAAACTTTGTCGATTATGGGTCAAGACATTGACACCGCGAGCGTACGAAAAGTAACTGCGAAAACCGATGTCAGCAAACCTGATTCCGCTGGTAATGTTACTTATTCATCAAAGTATTCGGCCTTTGAAAATAAACTTACTCTCCCCGGCGGTGTCGAGATAGAATTCGACTCCAACGGCGAAAATACACCTCAAGGCACGCAGCTTGATTTTATGTTGCCGCTTTTAGCCGCATTGTCAAAATCAACCACCACCATTGTTTATGACAAAAACGGTGACGTTATGAAAATGGAAGTCAAAGCGGAAGGTTTGGATACGCTCGATGCTCAGGCAAAAGCAATGCTCGGAGGCGAGTTGGACAGTGACGCACTTACAGAGAAAGCACAAAATGCATTGGATGACTTCAATGACAAACCGGTAAAAGTCGGCGACAGTTGGGAATCTGAAACGACTCTCGACCTCGGACAGGGCGCCGTGTTCGAACTGACATCGACCCAGAAATACGTCGGAACTGTTCAGCAAGATGGAAAAACGCTGCATCAAGTGGAAATCAAATACACCGAAGTTGATTTTGAACAACCAGCAGCGACACCTGGTGCTCCGGCGGTAACCGAAAGCGACTTAGAAATTATCACGGGGACTTCTACGCTGCTGTTTGATGCGGAAAAAGGACGTATTGTCACTTCTAAGCTCAACCTAGAGGTTGCTGGCGAAATTACGCTGACCATTGCCAACATGGACTTGCCAGCCAAGCTCACATTGGAAATCACCATTGATCAAACAAACAAATAGGCCTGCCGCAATAGCAAGTTTTCACTTGTGTCAGTAACTTATTTCCAACTCTGACAATCATTACCCAGCGCGGCCGCACGATAGGAATTCCCTTATCGCGCGGCCGCTTTAATGTTATAAGAAACCCATGAAATCGTTTACTTCTAACCTACTACGTTGCTGCACCTGCTGCCTGCTACTGGTGTGTGGCTGTGATTCCGATCCAGCACCTAAACCAGACACAACAGGCAATACGTCCCAACCCACTACCGCTGTTTCTCTTAATCTTTTCACCGACGTCACCAATGAAGTTGGCTTAGATTTCAGGCACTACAATGGCATGACTGGTGAACTCTATTTCCCGGAACTGATGGGATCGGGTACCGTCTTTTTTGATTTTGACAATGATGGAGACTTGGATATTTACCTCGTGCAAGGTTCGCTATTAGGGCAAGACACTACACTCAAAGATTCCACCTACCCTCCTAAGTCTGAACCACGCGATCAACTTTACCGCAACGACTTAACACGCGACGACGTTGGCAAAACCAGCGTTAAGTTCGTCAACGTTACGGAACAATCCGGCATTCGTGCTTTAGGGTATGGCATGGGTGTCGCCGTCGGCGATTTTAATAACGACGGCTACCAAGATTTGTACGTCACCAACTGGGGTGAAAACCAGCTCTTTGAAAACAACCGAGATGGAACATTTACGGATGTCACCAAACGCGCCGGAGTGGAATCTCCGGAATGGGGAACCAGCACTGCGTTTGTCGATGTCAACCATGATGGTTGGCTAGACCTCTATGTATGCAACTATGTCACATTTGGTTACGACACCCACCATCCCTGCTATCATTCCAGTGGAGCGGTTGGCTATTGTGGGCCACAAAGCGAAACACCGGTTTCCGATCGCTTGTTCATCAACAATCAGAATGGCACTTTTAAAGATGTCTCCGCTCAATCTGGGATCGCCCGTGTTTCCGGACCTGGACTAGGCGTTCTGTGTCGCGACTTCAACCGTGACGGGTGGATCGACATTTATGTCACCAACGACGCGGCAGCCAATCAACTGTGGATCAACAATCAAGATGGCACCTTTGCCGATGAAGCGTTACTGCGTGGTTGTGCTTGTAATGCCGACGGCCTCGCCGAAGGTAGCATGGGGGTCGATGCCGCTGACATTGATGGAGACGGCGATGATGACTTGATCATGGGGCACTGGGCCGATGAAACCAACACCGTTTTTATTAACCTTGGCGACGGCAACTTTGAAGACCAAACCAAAACATTCGGTTTGGGAATACCGAGCATTGGCTTTACCGCCTTTGGAACTGCGTGGTTTGACTATGACAACGATGGCTGGCTCGACCTATTCATGGCCAACGGCGCCACCAATTTTGTAGAGAAACAGCAACGCAGTGGACAAGAATACCCGTTACAGGAAGCAAACCAACTATTTCGCAATAAAGCCGGAACACGATTTGAAGATATGACCGAAGTCGCTGGCGCGTTATGTGAAGGCGTTGAAATTAGTCGCGGCGCCTCCTTCGGCGATATCGATAATGATGGCGATATCGATATCTTAGTTGGCAACAACACGGGCCCCGCACGACTGTTCCTCAATAACGTAGGCACCAAGAATCATTGGCTGGGAATCCAACTCAGCTCACATGAGTCGACTGCTCCTGTTGTCCAATGTCGCATTAAGATCGAACAAGCAGACCAACCCGTGAAATGGCGAGTGCCACGCACTGACGGTAGCTACTTATCAGCGAATGATGCTCGTGTCATCGTTGGCTTAGCGGATTGCAACAAACCAGCTACGATAACAGTTTATTGGCACGATGGGCATGTCGAGCGTTGGTCTGACCAATCAGTAAACCAATATCTGACACTGCAACAGCAAGCTGGCGAGGAGGTGACCATTGGTCAATGATCGTCGTTTACCGGTCAGGGTGTATCCCAAACCATTCTTATGTCTAGCGGCACTGGGGTTGCTGGGACTATTGGCTCTCATCACTGGCTATGATTCAAAACCCGAGATGCCCAGCGGCGTACAACTAATTGAACAGCCGACACTTGGGAATCTAGACCCAGCCGCGCAGAAAACACTTACAGCGCTGACACAAGAGTTGCTACAAAGCCAAACTTTTGAGGGAACGCCACTAACGTTTCCAGAACTCGCCAAACAATATGCAAATGTCGGTGACGCTTTTCAAAGCTACGGGATTATCGACCAAGCAATTATCTGCTACCGCAATTCCATTATCCTCGATGAAGCAGCACCGGCAGCATGGCACTATCACTTGGCTCAATCGTTGCGCAAAAACGGTGACTTTGCGTTCGCTGTTGCGCAATATAAAATTGCGCTCAAACTATTAACCGAACAAAAGGGCACTAGCCAACAAAAACTTGCTGCGTTGTTTCACTTAGGTGAATGTCAATTAGAACTTACGCTTGACGAAGATGCTCGCTTCTCATTTCAAACAGCATTGACGGTCGGGTCGAATATCGAGGATGCGGCCTGCCATCTCGCCATTGGCCAAACATATTTACAGAGTGACCCGAGCGAAGCAATTAGCCATTTATTGAAGGCATTGGAATCATCACCTCGAGCAACCAATGTTCATTACAGTTTGATGATGGCATATCGCAAAGTTAAAAATATGCGACAAGCCAAGTACCATCAGCAGCAATTTCAAAAAGGCGAAGGTGTTGTTGCGCTAACGGATCCTTTCCAAGTACGCCTCGAAGAGATGAAATACACCGCGCGGTCTTTCCGTATTCGCGGTGACAATAATTTATTCAAACACGGCAACGTGACAGCGGCACGCGATAACTATATCAAAGCGATTGACCTTGATCCCGACGATCACTCGGTGCATCTGAATCTCGGTGTCGCTTATTTGCGATTAGGGGACAATGACAACGCCAAACAGTGTTTCTTGAAGACATTAGAACTAGCGCCCACGAATTCCTTAGCGCTCGCGAACCTCGGTATCATTGCTCAAGCGGCTGGAAACGCAGACGAAGCGTTAGAGTTGTTAAGTCAAGCAGCAAAACTAGGCCCGAACAACCACATCATTTTGATGAAATATGGTGACGCTTTGTTTGAAAAAGATTTAACTGAGCAAGCGTTACAACAATTTCTACTGATTATCCAACGCGAGCCTGCCAACCAAGAGGGACTAGCGTCGGTCGCAAAATGTTACCTGCAGATAGGCCAATTCTCCCAAGCTCAAACACACCTCGAATCAGCACTTGCTATTTATGAAGACGATGTGCCATTACAGCTCATGGCAATTCTTGCGCTGTCCGCTCCAACAGATGAAAGCAAACGCAATCCTCAGCAAGCACGTCTGCTATTAGAGAGTATCGACAGCAATAGTTTTCCTGCGGAGCATGCTGCTGCCAGCGCCATGGTCGCGGCAGCCGCTGGTGATTATGACAAAGCGATCGTGCACCAAAATCAAGCGATCAAACAAGCAACAAATCAGCAGCGGTCCGATCTACTGCCGCAACTGCAAACAAATCTAATGCGGTACCAACAACAAATGCTGGTTACTGCAAACCAGCGTTAGTTTTCTAGATATCGCTACGCCAGCTCAATCAGCAGCAGCCGCTGCGACAACTTCAGCGGCGTTGTCATTGAAATAATCTCGGCACCCGCTACAGCAAACGTAATACGTCTTCCCGTTATACATCACCTGAATAGTGCCTTTGCCGCCTGACACAATACACTCTATCATCGTAGCGCCGCCGCCGAACATACTTCCTTTTCGAGTCGATCCTAATTCACCCAATCGCGTATACAGCGTTCCTGTTATTAGCTTTTCATACATCACAACCATGCGTTTGCCGGCGGCTACAATGCGAATTGAAATACGACCCACCACTTGATTTTGTGGATCCTTATTCACTAGAACCAAACGACCACTGTCGTCAAGCTTGCCCGCAAATTGAAGCGCGATACCTTGGGGTGTTGTTGCTGTTGCCACAAACGTACCCTGTTTTTCAGCAGCACGCAGTTCCAATTGTGTCACAAACTTACCCTTAGCACTTTTCTGTACAATAGCTGCGCCCTGTTTATCAAATTGCCAAACCCATTCACTCTCTTCAAGCCAGGCTCCCTGCGTTGAGCCACGCCGCACTTGGCCAGCCCCTTTCCATGTTCCCACATAATCTTGCAGGGCCGCGAGTGCTTTCTTACCGCGCGCTTGATCTTCGACTACCTCAAGCCCAACGACAGTCGTGGCTATGAACAAAACGGCAAGTGCGGACAACCAAATATTTTTTCTGTTTGCGATCATATTAAACTCACTCAAATAACACCACACTCGCCGTATACCCATGCATATGATTTTCGCCGCCGACTGGGCCGATTTCACCTTGAGCAAAAAACCCAGCCAATGGGATCTCACCAACGGTCTCTTTTATAACCCCAGCATCATGATCGGGTTCCGCAAACAATCTGGTACCACGACCATTACAAGTAAATATCAAGCCACCTTTGACTTCAGTTGGCTCAGGTTTTTTCAGCAATTGTCGCAATTCGTTACTGGCTGACTCCTCGTCGCGCACTTGAAATTGAACCGTCTGTCCTACCTTAAAATAATCATTGACAACAACAGCTCCACGTTCGTTATCCATACCCATCACATTACGAATCAAGAAATCCCCCATTTCGTAATCATCCTGATACTCACTAATAACGCGGCCCAAGAAAAATCCTTTACTCATCAAATCGTGGTCACTTGTCGGCAATCTAATAAACATTTCCTCCAACACCTTCATTGCTGGTTTTCCACCCAGTTCGAGGACTAAGTTCCGCTCGACTTTCGTGACAACCAATCGATCTCCAATCGGTCGGCAGCCTTGGGAAACAACGCTGTGCACTTTGACTCCACCATCGATAAGCAACCCGGCAGCCCCTGCACTATGCACGGAGCCGTTAACTAGCACTAAATTTCTACCTGGCTGTTGGAATCCCGATGCCATACCACCTAGCACTCGCAACTCTGGATAATCTGCCGCTAATTGAGACAACAACAGATCGGTGGGAAAGCTGAACGGTTCGCCTAGGACAATCAACGCCGATTCTTCACGCTCAGTAATTTGCGCAAGCGGCAATTCTTCCGTGCCTGATATAAATCCACCATCGGGGACGCGTTCCAATAATAAATGCGCCGTTGCGATCGTTGTGTCAGGCAATGCAGCAGCCCAGATAGTAATCGCGGGGTCCCCTTCAATTTCGCGACCACCGCTGACGATGCTGTCTCCCACACAACCAATCATATTGATCGGCTGTAGCGTCTCCTGAATCGCATCCGCTATTTCCTGAAACTCGTCGGCAAAATGGGGAGATACAAATACAATCGCAATGTCGGGGGAAACCACGATGTCTTCGAGTAGCGTCTGACAACTCTTTTCGACTTCCTGGGACCAATTTGCGTTGGTTATCAAAGCGTTGCTAAATTTGTTTGCCATATGATTATTTTTTGATTCGTAAGGGGAAAAACAAACGGCAGGTAAACTTGTGTTAGTCGGGGTAGTTATATTGTTCGCTGTCCGGATTAAAGTCGTCGTTGGTTAAACCAACATTAAGTTTAATCTCTGTATAAATATATTCTTCCGTTAACGGTGGTTCTCCGCCATCAGTTTCCGGCCACATCCACGACGCGAAGCGAACAGGAATATTGCGCTTTAAATCGATGTCGACTTCAACAACGTGAAAGATGAAATGTTCACGTTCAATTGGATGGACCACTCGAATGCGACGACAAGCAACACCTGCCGATTGTACTTCGGACAACTGCACTTCACATTCACCATATTTTCGGTCGTGCAACGCATGTTGAATCAACTTTTCCATCAATCGCTGTATGCCAGTTTCCGCGATTGAATAGCGGCTGCCCAACATCGCAATAAAACCATCGTGTGGCTGTACGACTCGGAATAGATTTAACAATCCGCCTTCGTGTGCTGTAATTTTATTTTCATTTTCCCCAGCGACCCAAATCACCTCACGCCCGCGGACGCCTGCCGGTTGGGTGAAAAGGATGTACACCGACAATGGTTGAGTTTCTAGCTCATTGCGGATTTTCGCTCGTAAACGGTTCGGTTCGGACAGCAAGTCACCGATTCGTTCTTGACGGGTTAACGTAGCTGTATAGTCCGTGATGGTTTCGCTTATATGATTCAATGAATCGCGAGCGAGCAATAACACCGAATCCAATGGATGTTCGTTCTTCGTTAATTCCGCATCGCTTACTTGCTCAACATTTTTGGTCTGTTGATCGCGTTTCCGTTTATCTGCTTCACGTTGCCCCTGTCGATTACGTTCAATCTGGAAATTGTAAGCAAACCACCCACCGGAAATTACGACAACACCCAGCACCAACAAACTAATTTTCTTTGCGCGTGACATCTTAGGTTTTACAAACGATGGGTCCACAAAAATTTTCAATCGTGAAGGTAAAAATAGACTATTCCAAAGTACAACACATGATAACAGATGTCGACCATAAATCATCCGTGGGGATTGTTTCCTAAGGGACGTAACAAAAAACAAACTGTAGCGATCCCTCGCTACGAGTTTAATGAGAACCAATAATTTGGTATCTTCATAGGTAGATAATCAATTGCACCAACATGATTGAAAACTATGTCAGCTAACAAAATTCGCTGGGGGATAATTTCCACAGCTAAAATCGGTATGAAACAAGTCATACCGGCAATGCAACAAAGTAAATACTGCGACATTCAAGCCATCGCTTCGCGAACGCAGGAATCAGCCGACGCCGCGGCCACCTCGTTAGGGATCCCCAAAGCATATGCTAGCTACGAGGCATTGCTGGCAGACCCTGAAATCGATGCTATCTATAATCCATTGCCCAACCACCTGCACGTACCCATATCCATCGCCGCTCTAGAGCACGGCAAACATGTACTTTGTGAAAAACCAATTGCCCTGACCAGTGCCGAAGGACAATTACTAGTAGACGCGGCTCAGGCGCACCCCGAGTTGAAAGTCATGGAGGCGTTTATGTATCGCCACCACCCGCAATGGCAAAAAGCCCGTGAGCTTGTCCGCGATGGGAGTATTGGTACACTCAAAACAATCAACTCGCTGTTTTCTTACCACAACATGGATGCGAATAATATTCGCAACCGTGCCGATCTCGGTGGCGGTGGATTGATGGACATCGGCTGTTATCCCATCAGCCTGTCTCGCTTTATATTTGACGCTGAACCACTACGTGTGGCCGGAATAGCCGAATTTGATCCAAACTTCAAAACGGATATCCTCTCAAGTGCGATCATGGATTTCGGCAACGGCACGTCGACTTTTACGTGCTCAACGCAAATGGCACCTTACCAGCGAGTGCAAATATTTGGTGACCGTGGTCGCGTTGAAATTGAAATCCCTTTTAATGCACCACCCGCTAAACCGTGTCGCCTGTGGTTTCAAAATCAAGATGCTGTGATTGCAGAAATTGAGTTCGATATTTGTGACCAATATACAATCCAGGGAGATTTGTTTTCCCGCGCGATCCTGGATGACACTGCCGTCCCGACGCCGATTGAAGACGCCGTTGGTAACATGCAGACCATCGAAGCAATCTTTCGCGCGGCAGAATCCAATCAGTGGGAACCGCTCATAAACTCTGCCGACGGCGAATAATAAACCCCTTAGTGTGAGCACGAGATAATTGATTGCCGCAGTTCAATAAATAGAGTCCAGCTAAATCACATGCTCAACTGACGCTATGTACCAGTGGTTCTCGGGCGAGTCCCAGCATTAAGTTCACAACCGTTAACTCGGCCATCTTGCGTCGGGTCTGCATCGTAGCACTTCCAAGGTGCGGAGTGATTGTTACATTGTCGAGCGTTAGTAGTTCATGATCGCGTGGCAACGGTTCAGGGTCCGTTACATCCAGACCAGCCGCGTATATTTGTTTTTCCCGCAGTGCTACGGTCAAAGCCTCCGTAGAAACCACTGGACCTCGGGCAACATTGACTAACACGGCCGAGTTCTTCATCGCGGCGAGTTGTTGCGTACCAATCAAACCGGTGGTTTCATCGGTGAGCGGGCAGATAACAATCACAAAATCCGACCTATTCAATAATTCCTCTAGGCTGGTGTACGTCAAATTCAATTGATCGGGATTGTCCGCAAGTTGTGTCCGTTTGTGATATAAAATCTCCATATCAAAAGCTGCACAGCGGCGGGCAATTTGGTATCCAATACGGCCTAATCCAATAATGCCAACCGTTTGATGATGCACTTCGGTGCCCAGCATATAAGCTGGATCAAACACCTTAAATTCACTACACCGTGCGTATTGGTCACCTTCACAAACTCGTCGTGCCGCCGCCAACATCAACGTCAGTGCCATGTCTGCCGTAGTACTCGTTAATACATCGGGAGTATTGCCCACTGAAATTCCCAATTCAGTAGCTGCGGCGACTTCGATATGATCCACTCCGACACCATAATTGCTAACCACCTTTAGCTGTGGAAAATTCGCCATGTGGGCCGCCGTAACGGCATGATGTCCAAACGTCAAAATGCCATCCACTGAATCATCCGCTGGGCCGTCGATCGTCGCCCACGGAAGTCGTTCAATTTTCCCTTCCAGTAGCTCGTACAAATTATCCGATAACTTATCATCCGAAATGACTCGAGGCAAAGATGGGCTCAACGGTTCAACTTTCAATATTAGTGGTCGTGGGTACAGATATTTCATTTTATCACAGCAGCATCCCACACGTGTAATCTAAAGTATAATGATATTTTGAGCTCAAACCATCGAACAATAAATAACCTAACCACCGACACAAGTGCATATGACATCTTTCATCAAATCTACTCTACTTCTGGCAACCGTTTTACTTTTGACTCTGAATGGCTTAGCACCAGCAACTTCACTTGCTGATGATCGGCCAAATTTTGTCATTATCATCGGCGATGATATTAGTTGGAATGATTACGGCACCTATGGGCACCCCCATATTCAAACTCCACATGTTGACCAACTCGCAAAAAGCGGTATCCGGTTTGACCTCGCCTTTTTAACAACGAGTTCCTGTAGTCCCAGTCGCTGTAGTATCATGACGGGCCGCTATCCACATTCCACGGGTGCTGGTGAACTACACCAACCGTTGCCCGCAGATCAAATCATCTTCCCCCAATTATTAAAAGCCGCCGGATATTACACCGCCGCCTCTGGAAAGTGGCATCTTGGCACCGCCCCTCGTCAACACTTTGACGCGATCACCGATGGCAAGCCTAGCGGATGCGAACAATGGGTTAGCACGCTGAAAAACCGAACACCTAACAAACCGTTTTTTATGTGGTTCGCTTCTTACGATGCTCACCGAAGCTGGTCTCCTAACGCCATCGAAAAACAGCACAAACCAAGTGACATTGTGGTACCACCCTATTTGCCAGACACCGATCTCACTCGATCCGATTTAGGTCAATATTACGATGAAGTAAGTCGTATGGATGAGTACGTTGGCAAAGTTGTTGCTGAGCTAACACGACAAGGGGAATTAGACAACACATTTGTTTTAGTCATGGCAGACAACGGTCGGCCATTTCCACGCTGTAAAACAACGCTCTACGACAGTGGCATCCGCACTCCCTTCATCGTACATTGGCCCAGTAAAATCAAAACGGGGTTCGTTAACAAAGACTTAGTTAGCAGTGTTGATATCGCACCCACCATCCTCGAGCTTGCTGGAATCAATAACTCCACAAACCAAAAGGATACATTTCAAGGAAAATCCTTTGTTCCGTTATTGGGTTCAACGGGACAAAGTACACGAGAATACGTTTTTGCCGAGCATAATTGGCACGACTACGCCGCTCATGATCGCAGCGTTCGTGATAAACGGTACCTTTATATACGTAACTCATTTCCCGAATTCCCAGCCACCCCGCCGGCCGACGCCGTCCGCAGTTTGACGTACAACGCAATGCAACAGTTGGAATCCGAGGGGAAATTAACTCCACAACAGAGGCAGTGCTTTGTTGTCCCTCGAACTGCCGAGGAATTATACGACCTTGAACAGGACCCATATTCACTGAACAATATTATCGCCGATCCGACGGTAGTTGCTGTCAAATCGAGACTCAGTGGTGAACTCGACAAGTGGATTGCCCGCACCGCTGACAAAATTCCCACACCACTTACGCCTGACCGATTCCATCGACGCTTAGGCACTAGGCTCACGGCTGCCATAGTCTTACACGACAAGTCTGCACTACAGCCTCTCGCTCCGATCGCCCGCAAGATTCCGCCGGTAGGTATCCAAGTAGACACAAACGTCATTGCCAAATTCAAGTCGAGGCTGGCCGCCCTAAACATTGCAATGCAGTTACCACAAATCCCTATAACGGTAATCCATGATGCACGGAGTAATGTTGCCTCGAAATCCGTCAACCTATCTGCTGACATTCAAACACTTATCGAAAGTGTTGAGCTAGCCGTTGAGTTCAACGAATTCTATTCACCGGGACAAATCGCAGTTGCTGACGTCGTTTTATCTGAGGCAGAGCGTCGAGTCGAATTGCTAGCTTCCGGCAAGCAAGATTGGCACCAAGCTCACGGTCTGGTTGTACGCGGTTATTACTCTAGCATTGATGGCTCAGCACAACCCTACGGATTGGAAATCCCAGCAGACCGCAATTTGACCAAATCCGTGCCGCTTTATGTTTGGCTTCATGGACGCGGAGATAAAACCACGAACATGCATTTCATCCACCAACGGATGACACGCGCGGGCCGTATTGCGCCAAGCAATGCCATTGTCTTGCACCCGTTTGGCCGCCATTGCATGGGTTTCAAATCAGCTGGTGAAATTGACGTGCTGGAATGTATTGAACACGTAAAACAACACTACAACATTGATGCCCAGCGAATCGTGTTGATGGGTTTTTCGATGGGTGGAGCAGGAGCTTGGCACGTTGGTGCACATTATGCGGACCACTGGGTCGCCGTCTCACCTGGCGCGGGCTTCGCTGAAACCAAAGAGTATATAAAGCTCAAACCCGAAAACTACCCAGCTCCCTACGTGCAGACATTATGGGGAACTTACGATGTCCCCTTGTATGTCCGCAATCTGTTTAATGTTCCGGTCGTCGCTTACAGCGGTGAAATCGACAAACAGATACAGGCAGCTCAAGTTATGGAGCGTGCATTTATTGCGGAAGGTCAAACGTTAACACATGTCATTGGTCCCAAAATGGGGCATCGTTATGCTCCTGAGTCGCTCGCGGACATTATGAAACGCATGGAACAAGCTGCAAGTACCGGCCAACTGAATGTTCCCTTAGAAGTCCACTTACAAACGAGGACACTGCGATACAACCGTATGTACTGGGTGCAAGCATTGCAACTCACTCAGCACTGGCTTGACTCTCGTATCGATGGGAAGATCCGTGATAATGGAGTTGTCGATATTCAAACCACAAATATCACCTGTTTTCAAATCGAGAACAAAATATTTGGGCCTCCAGGTCCTCTTAGAACCGTCATCGTTGACGGCAACTCTATTTCGCTGCCCGACGAACAATCCGGTGCAACGGTCATTTTCACCAGGGTTGAAAAAACATGGAAACTGGGCGATCACCGCACCGCAGGTATTTCCAAAGGGCCACAT
>DTSG01000462.1:13532-24286 GCA_012965455.1 Planctomycetaceae bacterium
CTGCAAGGCCCAATTGATGATGCTTTTTTAGATCCTTTCTTGGTGGTATTGCCCAGCGGAGTATCGAAAAGTCCCGCTGTGGAACGTTGGATCAAATTTGAGGCGCAACATTTCCTTGACCGCTGGCGATCGCTGTATCGCGGTACACCTCGCGTCAAACTAGACAAATTCGTTACGAAGGAAGATCAGCAAAATTACAACCTAATTCTATGGGGTGATTTTCAAACTAATTCGTTAATCAAACAACTGCTCTCAAATTCATTCGCAAAAGCTGGTGTGATTCAATGGGATACCAAGCAATTACATATCAACAATAAAGAATATGATGCCCAGACACACGTACCTATTTTAATTGCGCCCAACCCGACGGCACTGGGAAAGTACATTGTCATCAACAGTGGTCCAACTCATCGCGAAGGCCACGATCGCACCAACTCGCTGCAAAATCCCAAACTGCCCGATTGGGCCGTGATCGATATCACCACGACCCCCAATGATGTTGTCCCCGGTAAGATAGTCGACGCGGGATTTTTTGACGAATATTGGAAATACAAATAGCCCGATGTCTACGCCTACACTAGATTGTCACCTTGCAAATTCAGCTGAAAAAGCGGCGGCGTTCCGCAATGTCCATGAATTCTGGGGCGGGGATTCCCAAATTGACGAATTCGTCAAACAGCGATTAGTTTCACCTCATCATCAACGCGCTACCTGGTACGTCGGTTGTGTTGCCGGTGCGGTCGCATGTTCACTTGGCGCCTTTCCCTTCGAACTTTGCCTTGCTGGTTCCATTGAACGGGCAGTCTTTATCGGGTGCGTGCACACTCGACCGGAAGATCGCGGACAAGGCTACGTACCCCAGTTGTTTGAGTTTGTGGAAAACGCAGAACAACAATCGGGCACTAAATGGAGTCTGTTGTTCTCGGACATCACTCCTGGCTACTATGAGCGACTAGGCTATCAAATCAGCGCGGCTCCCAACATCTGTATCAAATCGAACACGTCCGTTACGGAAAACGACTGTTTCAAATTACGGCCATTTGATTCCACCCAACACCTTCAAACACTGTCCAATATTTATCAACAGCACTTCCAGGGAAAGCCTTTTTTTGTTCATCGCAACGACGACCATTGGGACCACCTTATCCATCAACATAAAGATGATCAGTGGTTTTGGCTATGTAATAACACCAGTGAAACAGTCGGTTATGTGTTACTACAAACTTCTCAAGCGAATACGGTACTCAAGGATTTCGCATTACAGAATCCCACCGCGGAACAGCTCAGACGCTGTCTGGCAACATTAAGTCACTATTGCAGCGCGCAACAGATCGATGAAATCGTCGGCTGGTTTCCCAAGTTGACTGATCCGGCAGAGCAAGCAGTACAGCATTCGCCAGCCGACATGGATTGGTACTATTACGTCGACCGCAAAACCGAAATTACCATGATCAAAACACTCGTACTAAGCGACGACAACAACCCTTCCGGAGAAGCGCTAATAAACCACTTAGATACAATCCGTCACGTCGACCACGTGTAGTCGCTGCAAATAAACGCGTTAAACATCGTGCGGGTGTTTTGCTTGTTGGCCTCCAACACCTTAAAATCAAATATAGTTCCGCACCCCCATCGTTGTTTTTTCCAAGTTTCAAATCAGGAATAACCCATGCGCAATTTCTTATTAATCCTTGCAACCCTGTTGGCCGCAACATCAACAACCGTTAACGCGCAACCTCTTCCCAACACGGAGGCGTTGAAGCTCGAAGGCGATATCGCATCGCACTTAGTGGATGGCGTAGATCGGTTTTTATTAAAGCAACTCGACCACTCGATTGCAGCCCGCAATCGATATTGGAATCGCGACACGACGTCGGCGGCCGCTTACAGCAAATCCGTTGCACCCAATCGAGCACGACTTGCGGAGATCACCGGCGTCGTCGATGCTCGCGTTGCATTTAATGATCTCGAAGTCATTGGCGGCACAACGGAGGGACCCGTGCAAGGAAGTAGTGCCGCCTTCGATGCCATCAAAATTCGCTGGCCTGTCATCCGTAACATCCATGGCGTTGGATTAATGCTAAGACCGACAAAACCAAATGGCAAATATGTAATCGCCGTTCCCGATGCTGATCACACTCCTGAAATGATTTCTGGACTAGTTCCAGGGCTTGGTGTTTCACAACAATACGCCCGCCAGCTTGCCGAAAATGGCTTCACGGTTTTAGTGCCCACATTGATCAGCCGCGAATATGCCGCACGCAATGGCCGCGCTAAGATGACGAACCGCGAATTTTTGTATCGCAGCTCTTTCATCCTCGGGCGACACTTAATCGGCTATGAAGTCCAAAAAATACTGGCGCTGGTAGATTGGTGTAGTTCTCGAAGCGGCGATGAAGTGAGCATTGGCGTGATTGGTTGGGGTGAAGGCGGTTTGTTAACACTGTACAGTGCCGCCCTCGACGAGCGCATCGATGCGGCCTGTGTCAGCGGGTATTTTAATTCGCGGCAAACAATATGGTCCGAGCCCATTTCCCGTAACGTATATGCGCTGCTCGACCAGTTTGGCGATGCTGAACTGGCAACACTCATTGCGCCTCGTAAACTAGTCATCGAAGCTGCCGCCGGTCCGGAATTCGAATTGGAGGGCGGTGGTGGAGCTCCAGCAAAGCTAGCTTCCCCATTGCTGCCAGTGGTCTCTGCTGAACTGGCACGCGCCATTGAACTTATCGGCACACCAAATTTAACACCGTTTAATCTCATCGCCACAAAGGATGGTCAAGGTGGTTTTGGCAGTCACAACTCACTGAGGCAGTTTGCCAAGGACCTCGGTCAAACTGCAAATTGGTCGGTGGATCCTACTGACTTAAAAGTATCGGACAATCAAGTCGATGCCATGCAACGCGCGGCTGCACAAATGCG
The DNA here is from genome assembly GCA_012965455.1 of Planctomycetaceae bacterium. Classification (GTDB taxonomy): domain Bacteria; phylum Planctomycetota; class Planctomycetia; order Pirellulales; family Pirellulaceae; genus UBA721. Next base: position 16,455 of record DTSG01000462.1, read on the forward strand.
TGAAATTGACCAACATAACCAATGGCTATTATCGGAAAGCCATTTTGTGCGAAAAGACTTTATGAATAAACTCGACACAAGTTCCGTAGCCGCCTATGAAAAGTCAGCGCAGTGGTATCGAGATTATTTTCGCGAGGAAACAATCGGCCATTTTGAACTCGATCTTTTACCACTGAACGCACGATCACGCTTAATTGAAAAAAGCGATAACTGGTCGCGTTATGAAGTTGTGCTTGATGTATTTGATGATGTGATCGCCTACGGATTACTGACACTACCGACTGGCATCAAAGCGGACGAACAACGACCCGTTGTCGTTTGCCAACACGGCCTAGAAGGTCGCCCACAGGATGTCATCGGGGAACAAAGTCACCGCTACTATTCAGGGTTTGCCACGGCCCTGGCCGAGCGAGGATTCATTACCTTTGCACCACAGAACCTATATATTTTCAAAGATCGGTTTCGAACGCTGCAACGAAAAAGCTATCCACTGCGCAAGACCTTGTTTTCGACGATTGTGCCACAACATCAGCAAATCGTGAATTGGCTGAAGACACTTGATCAAGTCGATGCCAAACGAATCGCTTTCTATGGTTTGTCCTATGGTGGCAAGAGTGCCATGCGAATTCCGCCACTCGTGACTGACTATTGCCTGAGCATTTGTTCGGCAGATTTTAATGAATGGGTCTTTAAAAACGCTACCACACGGTATAACTTCAGTTATATGTGGACGGGTGAATATGAAATCTTCGAATGGAATCTGGGCGGAACGTTTAACTACGCCGAGATGGCATTCTTGATTGCACCACGTCCCTTCATGGTGGAACGAGGACATTTTGACGGAGTTGGTGAAGATCATTGGGTCGGTTACGAGTTTGCCCGTGTGCAGTATATGTACCAAGCAAAACTAAAACTTAAAGACACGACCGAAATCGAATGGTTCGACGGCCCGCACAAGATTAACGGCGTTGGCACCTATCGTTTTTTACATAAGCATTTAGACTGGCCGGAACCACAAGCTAAATAAACCACATCAATATAGACACATTTTTTACCAGTAACTGGAGCCCACGATGAAAACCAAAACCCTATTCATGACTGTGATACTACTTATTGCAATGCCTAGCATTGCACTTCAAGCCCAAGACAAAAAAGAGTGGATCTCACCGGAAGCTGCTGCCAAAGTGGTTGATTTCCAACTGCAGGGTGAGTATCTCAGCAAAAAGGATGATGGTACGGGAACCGAACCAAGTGTAGGGCTGCAGTTAATCGCGCTCGGTGGTGGCAATTTCCGTGGTGTTGCCTACATCGGTGGATTGCCAGGGGCTGGGTGGAGCCGTGGAGACGAGAGCAAAACAGTTGATGGCAAAGTAAACGATCAAGGCCAACTAACATTTACACTAAGCGAAGGCGAAGGCGAAGCAATCGGCACTCTTAAAGCAGGTAAGTTGACGATCACCACTGGTGATGAATCAATTGAAATGAAAAAGGTGGCACGTAAAAGTCCAACCATGGGCAAAGCAGCACCTAAGGGTGCGGTCGTACTATTCGACGGCACGAAAGAAGCCGCAAAAAACAACTTCCAACGTGGCCAAATCGTTATGGAGAAACTGCTACGTCACGATGTGGAAACCAATGCCAAATTTGGCGACCATCAATTGCATTTGGAATTCCGTTTACCCTTCATGCCTTATGCTCGAGGGCAAGGCAGAGGCAATAGTGGCATGTACGTGCAAGGTCGATACGAATGTCAAATTTTAGATTCGTTTGGGCTCGATGGTGCCAACAATGAATGTGGCGGTATCTATAAAATTGCTAAACCCAACGTCAACATGTGCCTACCTCCGCTAGTTTGGCAAACGTACGATGTTGATTTTACGGCGGCGCGCTATGATGACGCTGGCAAAAAAATCAAAAACGCACGAGTTACGATTTTGCACAACGGTGTCAAGATTCACGACGATCTGGAGCTACCCAACGGTACGCCGGGCAAGCACCCAGAAGGTCCGGGTCCAGACATTCTGTATCTACAAGGTCACGGTAATCCTGTTGTGTTTCGTAATATTTGGGTCGTCAATAAATAGCCTTCAATCCTGAATGCATTCATCGCACCAAAAAGCGGAATCAAAGCAACGGCGCATCTTAAACTCTTTGAGTTTCGGATGCACCTGTTCCCAAGCGATAACTCGGTTAACGATCCAGTCATAGGTCTGCGCATCATCAAAGTGCTCGCAGGCTTTAAACTCGATTCCTAATGCCATCAGTCGTCGCGTGATTTCTACCAATTTCGCTTGCAGTTGCTCGGTCGACATATCCTCGATTTTGGGAGTTTGAATCGGGGGTTCTAGCAATTCATAGACAGGTCTATTATTCGCTTTTTGAGATATTTCACTCATAAACTCCACCAAGCGAGGAGTCTTCTCATCTTCCACACGATGCAGCATCGTCTGCACCTGAAAATTTGCCATGTGGCTTAGATCTTCATTACTAGGCATGCATAGCGACAATAAATATTCACCGCGATGATCTTCCGACTCGCCGAATACTCGCGCTTGATGTAGCTGCCTGACCACTTTTTCCTGCATCTCTCTGGGAAAATCATTGGCTACCGGATAAGCGTCCAACTTCGTAGCGTTCGCGGCGCCATTTTCCCAGGTGACATCCATCTCGCAGTCACTAATGGTAATATCAATCAGTCCATCTTCACTTTCCCAAACAAGTTGCATTCGACCCCGGTATCCGTTGGCGCGACGTACTCGGACTTCCTGCGAGTCGAAATCAGCGGGTACGATGTCCGCCAATCTCAAAGTGATCACTCTCCCAGTTTGCACAGGCCCCAGCAAATCGACAATTGCTGGCGAGGAGTACTTTGGTTTTTCGTCAACATCTGGCAACTCGGTTGCGGCGCTATGGGCAAACTTCAATTGGCAACCGATCAGTGTTTGGACTTCGATTGAATCCAATTCGAAGCGAATCAATTCTGTTTCACCGGCAAGCTTCAGCCACCCGTCGACCGAACGTGCCGAGGTTACATTCAATTCGCCACATTCAATCAACTCGCCTAGATAATAAATCATGGTCCATGTTTCCTTTTGAGAAAAATGGAAGCAGCGCCGTGAGAAGTGCTTTCTATTGTTACAACATGTTAACTCTGAGCAAGAGCAGCGCTGACAGCCCAATGACAAGGTAGAAACGGCGAACCCCTACTAATCCACGGCGGGTAATAAGCGGATGTTGCGAACTTCCGCCGATGTGTTCCATGATGCGATACCAAACGGACGCACCGGTTCTTGTTCCCACCAAATATCAAATTTGTGCTCGGCGACTTCTATATTCGCGAACTCTTCTCCATCAATCCAAGCAATCACTCGCTGCTCAGTCACTCGCAAGCGAATCGTATACCATTGGTTATCCTTCACTTCTAAGTACCGAGTCGTATCATTTTCGACCGCGGCCATCGTGTCAATATTTGAGAGCCCAACAACGCCGCCTCCCCAGCCACCCACGATAAACGAACAATAATTATCCTGGATCGGAAAAGTAACGCCACAAAAGAAATCGTTGCCCTCTGTCCGTCGGGCCTCAAATACGACTTCATAGTTAATCCGCGGGAAATCTCGCGACACTTTGATGCCGGCCGCGGGTTTCCCTTTGCCAATCTGAATCACACCATCCACTACCGCCACTGGACCGTGGTTCTTGAAATCGTTTTCCTCAATCACTTTCCAACCAGCAAGCGATTGGCGGTCAAACAACGACCGTTCACCACCCACAATCGAAGCACGAGTTAATTCTGCCCAATGCGTCAAACCAAAATAACCTCGCTGCGGTACTCGCTCCCCCTTGGCCCAACGTACCGACTCATTGGTGATTGTCTCCACCGCGCCCCGTAAATTGCCGTCCTCTAATCTCAACACCAATCGCAAATAATGCGACACTCGTGAAGTATCCGATGTTTGCAAGTCGCCCGCAAACTCACCCGTAAATACGCCATTGTCAAACCTCGTATGAGCAACAAGTGTTATATATTGATTCCCCAATTTCACCCGCACATTTCCATCTTTGGCAATCCACAAAAACAGCTGCCGATTGCCTTCATAAGTCTCAATGCTGCCCCGCCACGTTCCTGTTAGTTCGGTGGAGGGCTTCAACCTAGGCGGCAGCGTACGGCGACGAGGCAATAACACATTGGGAGAATCGAATTTATAATCTTCAAGCAGCACACTCAAAATTTTCTTTACTGTTTTATGTGGCAACGAACTTGATGTATTGCACAAACAGACAACAGCAATGCCGTGTTCAGGAACCAGTGTTAATCGAGTGGCGACCCCAGGCATCCCTCCCGTGTGACTAACGGTTTTGTAGCCTGAATCGTTTTCGTTGGTTGCCCAACCCATCCCATATCCAACTCCAGTACGAATGGGATTGGTCGGCGCGTGTAGCCGTTGAACCGCCGCCTCATCAAGAATCGCCGTTTGCCCTTTGCTGACACGACCAAGATTAAACAAGGCGAACATCGCTAGGTCATGCGCAGAACTGTAAACAGCGGACGCCCCATCGTGGTCAAAACCGTACGGCACGACGGCCTTACCTTGCCGGTCATATCTCACGGCAGCATCGTCAACCCGCTCAGCCGGCAGCCCCACATATGTATTGGTCATCGCCAGAGGTTCAAAAATATCTTCCCGCATAAATTGTGCATATGGTTTTCCACTATGCCGGCTGATCAAATAATCTAATATCCCATAGCCCAAGTTGCAGTACTTGTACCCCGTCCCTGGTTTTGACACAGCAATACCGTAATGACGAATCGTGTCATCGCGACTCGGTATCGCATAGTCGTCATCTTGATAATAAAACTGATAATGCAATCCCATGCCTGACGAATGGTTCAGCAAATTATTCACACTCACATCAGCGGCATCGCCAACTTTCGCTCGAATCTTCACCGCACCTAAGTACTCATTCGCCGCTCGGTCGATTTCCAGTTTACCGCGTTGGTCCAACAGCATGATTCCAGTCGCCGTAATCGGTTTTGAAATTGATGCCAGCGAAAACAATGTATGCTCCGTTGCCTTAGTTTGTTTATCGGTATCGGCCAGACCAAACCCACGTTCCAAGATGATGCGTCCATCTTTGACAACAGCAATTGCCAATGCCGGGTCGCCCGTCACTTTCATCTGACGCCCAATCCACGCAGTTGCTTCCTTTAAGTTCGCCATGTCTGGTTTTTTTGCCAAGGACGTCATGGTCATTGCCACCATCAAAACAAACGCCAGTACCAATCGCATCATAATCCACTCCCCCTCAATAACTAGCTTGCGAGCATTCGCGATTCAATCCAAATCTTATCATAAACGACTGGCACCCCCAAAAGCACTGTGGCGGGGCTTGTTAATTAGCCATCATTCTAGATTGCCTTGCTGGGGCCTTCGGTCGACGCAGGTCAATCTAGAAAATCACCTTTAGCCAAACGCTCGGGCACATATTCTTGCGTCACATAGCTAATATCTTTAGAGATCAATGATTCGACTTCCAGCTTAAATCCATTGCTAAGCATCTTTTGGATTTCTTTTTGCCAGCGTTTTTTCTTCGCGAACCACGGGTACTTCGCAATTTGATTCGCGCGCTTAATATCATTCTCACTAAGTTTAATTGTCACGCTCGGGTTAAGCTCGCACAATTCAAAATCGCGACTGCGCATACCAATGTATTTCGCTTTAGGAATAGCCATCCGATTAGATTCGTAGGCCAAATTAATCGAACCCTGCTTCATCACACTGTAGATGTAATATCCCCACGGATCGTTATCAAGCAAACAATACACGGGTAGCTTCAGTTCATTGTGCATCCGATACAACAGTCGCCGCACGCCTCGTGGAGGTTGTCCGTTACCATGCGTCAAAATACAATTGTGTTCTTTCCAAAACTTATCTTCGTTGAATCTTCTCCAGACGGTATCTTTTTCAACATGTAAGATGAAGTCCGCAGTGCACTTCACAAACTGCATAATCTCTGGCTCGACAATCGACGGAATCGCATAGCCCCCGGAACCCATCCGCGAGCAATCAATTTCATCGCCATTATCCACAAGTGTAATGTTGCCTACCATGGAACCCCGGTTCGACGCATAGACGTGCAATTCTTCTCGCAACGCGTTGAGCGTCACTTCGACATCTTCAATAACTGGGTCACAATCAGCTTGGTCATCGAACGTCTCTTCGTGAGTACCTTCGATCGTATGCTTCAGTAAGTAATACATGCCACGAATACTGGTTGTTTTCCCTTGTTCAATCAACTCCTTACAACCTCGCCCGACAAGCATCGTCTGCATGTAAGTCTTGGCTTGGGAAAGATTAAAAAGCTCTCGACGATTGCTAGCCGCCCCCATCTCAATAATTTTTCGGCTTTGATTGAACTTCACATTCGACAGGCTACGTGACGGAACTTCGAGATGTGGCGCACGGCCGCGTTTTGCTGACTTGGTCACGCCGTCTGCCATACCTACCAAAGACGCTAATGTCTTGCGGTCTTTCGCCGTCATCTTAGCCTTGCGAGCAGCTTGTGCTGGAGTTCGTTTTTTCTTTGCCATCGTCACTTTCCGCCAAATCAATATGTATTAAAAATCCATCGAGAATCTAAACCCGCTACTTAAAACAGTTTCTTCTGCGGATCTGCTTTTTCCAGATGGGTAATCAAAGTTTGTTCGTGATCTGCATCAACAATCAAAACATTGTTACCGTAATCTATTTTGCTTTCATCGGTAATTTTCTTTCCACTTTTATCTAACTTGGTATCCGCTTCCTTTGTCACGCGCTTGGCAACTCGATGCAAGTTACTCAATAAATCTTCGCGATCGCAGCCGTTCAATTCTGAAACCGCAGTTGCCACTTCGCCCAGATACCGCAAGAAGACACTGCGCCGCTCACCTTCCTGTTTTACTTTTTTTCGACGCCGCAAGAATATACCGAGCTTTCGTCCAACTGCCTGTAGCCCCAATCGCATCTCTTTTTGAATCTCGTCGTAGGATGCAATCGCTTCTTTGGACTCGCTCGTAAAAGGCACCCACACGCTCGCCATGTGCACCATCAACCGTACCGGACCGCTAGGTAAGCTGCCACGGGATTGCGTCAATCCGTAACTGCGCCAATTGGTTTGCATAATGGTCTGTGTAATCGCACAGTCGCGCGTCTTGAACTGCAGCGGTACTCGATTCGCATATCGCATCACCTGCATCGATTGACCATCAGAAACATTGACGTTTCGCATGCAATGATGCAATCGCTCTCGGTCACTTAAATCCAATTTCCCCGGAGATTGACGACTGCCAAATTCACCAGCTTTCATTATTTTATCAGCCGCCTCTGAACCTAAGCCATCGAACGTATTCATCATGAATTGACGCAATGTTCGAGCGTCGGTTTCTTCGAGCAGTCGTTCCAGCAATTCCAGGGAGACCTTTTGGACGGAGTTGACGCCACCGTAAGCTAAAGCAACTTCTATTTGAAATGGATTTCCACGATAAACTGCCGGCGGCCGAGTAGCCGCAACATAAAACTCGCCTGGCACCACTCGATGCAAGCCACGCAGCAATAAATCTTCACCGATGGGTGAAATGCAGTCAGTACTGGGGTTCTTAATTTTCGTGACTTGAATCGCTTTGTAAATCGCATCCGCTTGCGAGCGTTCAATTCTTTTGACGCTGGATCGAGTGGACACTCCTGCCGCTTCACAGATCCGACGCGCAACCGCTGGACTCACTCTTGAAAACGAGCCTGTCAAAAACTGGCTAATCGTGCCGTCTTTTTGCTCTTTGAGCATCGTCATCAGGA
>DTSG01000463.1 GCA_012965455.1 Planctomycetaceae bacterium
ATATCACCGCCAGTCACGAACAACGCGATATTATGATCGACGTTGTTCAGCGAACGGCAGAGCAAGTCTTCATGCCTCTAACCGTTGGTGGGGGGATTCGTACCATCGAGGATATTAGAGCGCTGCTCAATGCCGGGACCGATAAAGTTTCTATCAACTCCACCGCTTGTACTAATCCAGAATTTGTTCGCGAAGCGGCGCGGAAGTTTGGCAGCCAATGCATCGTGGTGAATATTGACCCTAAACGAGTCGACCGTGATGGTGAGGAATTTTGGGAAGTCCATATTAATGGAGGACGTACCCCAACCGGTCTCGAAGCCGTACAATGGGCCAAACAAGTCGAAGAACTTGGTGCGGGTGAAATTGTTCTAACGAGCATGGATTGTGATGGCACAAAAGATGGCTATGACCTCGAAATTACAGCAGCCGTTGCCCAAGCCGTCTCCATTCCAGTTGTGGCAAGTGGCGGTGCAGGCAACCCCGATCACTTGGCCGATGCGATCTTGATTGGCAAAGCAAACGCCGCCTTGGCGGCGAGCATATTTCATTTTGGCGAATATACAATCACTGCCGCTAAACAACGTATGCGGCAGCTTGGCGTGGCCGTACGATTGTAATTTGCAAACGTTGGCGTTTCGATGTAATATCGAATGCGGCGACTCGCTGTGTGAAAACATAAATCTTTTGCGGACCCGGCAATCGATGGTATAGAATAAAATACCTTATCCAATTGCTAACTCCTCTTTTTCAAACGCTAGTGCATTGACGATAGAATTCCTTTGTAAAAGCTGCCAGTCTCCCATGCGAGCGCCACCTGCTGCTGCTGGCAAACACGGTGCCTGTCCGCATTGCAAAGCGGTGATGGAAATTCCCGTAACCGATATCGTCGCCCACGAAAAAGATATCCAACTCGGTAAATGCACTGTACTCGTCGAGCAGGGATCTCACCACAAAAAAGATGATCAAATTTTGATTCGGTTCAATTGCGTTTGTTGTAACAAAACACTCGGGATCCCCGTCAAAAAAGCCCACAAGAAAATACAGTGCTCAAAATGTAATACGCTCTTACGTCTTAGCTTACCACTTGTGGAAAATCGTAGAGAAGTAGTCGCTAGCGTAAGTGGAGGCTCTACTGGTGCGGATGAATCAAAAATAGAATTTGAATGTTCACAATGTAAAAAGCCTGTCAAAGTGCCCCAGCAACACGCTGGCAAAAAAGGTCGCTGCCCGCACTGTAAAGCGAACGTTGATATTCCAAAGTATTCGACCATTAACCGTTTCCGAGTTCCTAGTAAACCTCATGGAGAAGTCAGTTCTGCACCCGCACCAATTACCATTGGTTCAGGAAACGAAGATTTGCTAGCGGGATTTGTACCAGACAAACCTCTCCAGGCAACCTCTTGGACTGCCGCTACATTAGACTCCATTGCTACAGCCACGCAACAATCTTTGCCAGCAACAGCGGCACTAGCGGCGCCTAGTCGTTCGCGATTATCCCGCCATCAACAGCCACTCCAGCAACCTGCTGCCAAGCGACAGGGACTACCGTGGGAAAGTGCCGATCGCGGGCAATCTAAGATGTGGGCTACAACAAAGTTTTTGTTGTTTCGCCCCGGGGACGCTTTCACAAATATGTTTGAAGATGGCGGACTGGGAAATCCTATCGGCTATGCCGTCGCTGGGCTCGTTTTGGGAACAGTTTATCTTGCAATCAGCAGCATACCGGTACTCGCGATTGCCTGTATGCTCGCAGCGGAACATATGCCCGCTGGCATCGATTATAACAAACTCGCGATTTGGTACGGGATCGGACTTGCCGCCTGGCTAGCAAGTGGTGCCTTACTAATACCATTCTTGATGTTTGCTGGCGGAGCCATTCTGCATACCGGTATGCTACTTTTAGGAGGAAGTGCAAAACCGTTCGAGACAACTACTCGTATGATTGGGTATAGTCTAGGTGCTGTTTTGCAACTCACACTACTAACTCCACTTGTCGCACCATTGATTATCCCCTTTTATTTTTTGCTGCATCTAGGATACGGAATGACTCGTTCACACCAAAAAACCGCAGGGCAAGCATTTGGTACGCTTGTAATATTTTTGGTAGTTCCGTCAGTTTTTATTGGCCTTTTGGTGCTTGTGGCGAAACAATAGAAGCACAACGTATGTAAGTATCGTTATTCGTTTTACCTCGATCTCTCGTTTTATGAAGATA
>DTSG01000464.1 GCA_012965455.1 Planctomycetaceae bacterium
ACAAGGTACTCGGAAATCAATTCACTTTTTTCAATAGAAACGGTTCCCACGAGGACTGGACGCCCAGCGACGTTGATTTGCTTAATGTCACTGCGTTGGAACGATTCGCGTTTGCGTGTATCTGCGGCCAGTAGTACAACGGTGCCATCGCTTTCAGATTCGACTTTACCGATAATTTCGTCACCATTGTTCATGATGAGCGTATCCCACTTATTCATCTGTTCAACTTCGTCAGCGACGGCTTTGAACTTGTAGCGTTCTTCCAGATAAATCACATCGCGAAATTCCGCCCGCCGCATGGGACGGTTTGTGGGGATGGCCACAACATTCATTTTGTAGATATCCCAAAATTCGCGAGCTTCGGTGAGAGCGGTACCGGTCATCCCAGAGATTTTTTTGTAGAGCTTAAAATAGTTCTGTAGTGTAATCGTTGCCAGCGTTTGAGTTTCTTCTTTGATCTTCACGCCTTCTTTGGCTTCAACTGCTTGGTGCAATCCGTCAGACCATTGTCGCCCATCCATCAAACGTCCAGTGAATTGATCAACGATGATGATTTTGTCGTCACGGACCACATAGTTGACATCGGTCTTGTAGAGAAAATGAGCTTTGAGTGAGTTGTCGATTAGGTGCGGCCATTCCATGTTCCCGGCCGTATAGAAACTTTCAACACCGGCTAGTTTTTCAGCGTGTCGAATTCCATCATCCGTCAGATTGACGCTATGATCTTTTTCGTTGACGACAAAGTGATCATCTTTCTTTAGTTGCCGCGCTAGCTTGTCAGCATCTGCGTATTTCTGCAAGTTATCATGTGCCGGGCCGGAGATGATTAATGGAGTACGGGCTTCGTCGATTAATATATTGTCGACTTCATCCACAATGGCATAGTTCAGCATGCCCTGGCTTTGTTGCTGGTGCAGTGGAAAACGCTCATCGTCGCGAGCTGCTGGACGCATGTTATCGCGTAGATAATCGAAGCCAAATTCGTTGTTTGTACCGTAGGTGATATCACAGGCATAGGAAGCTTGGCGTTCGCGAACTGGCATGTCACTTTGGATGTTGCCGATTGTCAGTCCGAGCCCTAGAAATAACGGAGCCATCCATTCCATATCACGCCGCGCTAGGTAGTCGTTGACGGTGACAACGTGGACACCTTTACCATCGAGTGCATTCAGATATGCGGGTAATGTGGCAACGAGCGTTTTACCCTCCCCCGTCACCATTTCGGCGATCTTCCCGTCGTGTAATACTAAACCTCCGATGAGTTGCACATCGTAATGTCGCATTGCTACATAACGTCGACCTGCTTCACGAGCTACGGCAAATGCTTCGTTACGAATATCTTCGAGTGTTTGTCCAGTCTTTAGTCGCTCGCGAAATAACTCAGTTTGCGCCCGCAGCTCGTCATCAGACATCGCTTGATACTTAGGTTCAAGCGTGTTAATGCCCTCAATTTCCTCACTGTAATGATCAACTTGACGTTTATTAGACGATCCAAATGTTGACGTTACAACTTGGTCAAATACATTGACAAGACTGAGAAAAAAAGCTTTTATTAATTCCCAGATTCTGGTGATTGTATCCATTGCTGCCTGTAGATATTGTGATTTGTCAGAGCGACCGACATTGAAGCGGGGGGCTACAATTCTTGTCTATTGATGGTCATTCATGGTTTGCATTGTTTGGGACGTGAATTGTTGGTTAATAACCACCAACTATCCTAAACTAGTTATTTTAAAGAGTTAAGATAACTGTTTGTAGCCTAATGGAGCAGCTATAAAGGGTCAACGCCGGTTGAAGTATTCCCAACTGGAAATATAATGATGCGGTTGGTAGTAGTTGGAAGTCAGGGGGTTGTATGAAGCAGGTAGCGACCACAGATATACGTGGGAAAATGATCCTGTTAGGGACAGGCACGTCTGTCGGCGTCCCGGCGATTGGATGTGGTTGCGATGTTTGTACCAGTTCGAACCCGCAAAACGTGAGGACTCGCTGTAGTGTGGTATTTGGGTTGGAGCAGGGTAACCTGCTCATTGATACTCCGCCGGATTTGCGACATCAATTGTTGCGAGAGAAAATCGGCATCATTCATAGCGTCCTGTATACACACGAACACGCAGACCATATTTTCGGCTTGGATGATCTACGGTTGTTTCAGTTTTATCTAGGGCATGCCGTTCCGTTATATTGTGAAGCAGCCGTCGAAGCGAGAATCAGGCAATCTTATGACTATGCGTTTAGCAATAAGAAACAAACACACACAGGCTCAGTTCCTCAACTCGAATTAAGGCCGATGACCACCAAGCCGTTCGAAGTTTTGGGAACTACGGTGACACCGATTCGGTTGAAACACGGGCCTCGTTTTGAAGTCCTAGGTTTTCGTATTGGCAATATTGCCTATTGCACCGATACAAATGAAATCCCTGAATCAAGTTGGTCGTTGCTTGAAGGACTTGATTGCTTGATACTCGATGCTCTAAGGCATAAACCACATGTCACTCATTTTGGATTAGACGAAGCAGTTGACGCGGCGAAGAACATTGGTGCTGCGCGTACGATTTTTACACATATTTCGCACGACCTAGATCATGACGTGGTCAATGCAGCTTTACCGCCAACTATGCAATTAGGCTATGACGGTATGCAAGTCGATCTAAACCTCCCCTAGAGCACACCCGCGAAACGACCGGTTTTTACAGGTTTAACCACTGATTTACACGAAAGTGGCAATTGGATATGCTGCGGTAATTCTCGAGCGTTGCCGCTACTTGGCGGCTAGCTTAATTTTCCCAGCAACTTGTTTGATGTATTCAACCGTGATGTTGAGAACTTCAGTGTTATAAAACGTAGTCGGGAAAATTTCACTTTCCCCATTTGCTTTGTCGCGTAGAGCTTCGCGAGTTTCTTTTTCCGCGTCACGAGATTCCCGTTCGGCAAAGTATTTTTCTTCATTGAGCGTTATGCGCTTCTCTTTGCGATGTTCATTATATTTCCCAATTTGCGCCTGCAGTTCTTGAAACTTTTCAGAGGCAGCAACTCGTTTGGCGGAAGCTGCCGTTAGCGATTCAATGAGTGCGGCATCTCGCAAACCAAGAGATTCCTTGACCGTATCATCGACTTCATCAAACGCGACTGGATAATCCAAATCGGATTCCGAGACGTCCATATGGTCGGTTATTGACGGCAAGATGACATCGGATTTGACTCCACGCAACTGAGTGCTTTCACCACTGGGGCGATAAAATTGTTGCATCGTGATTTTTAATGCGCCTAAGTTGGGAGGATTTGCAATGCGGAACAGTTGCGAGCCGAGTTCAAGTAGGCTTTGAACAGTCCCTTTGCCATGGGTGGCGGAGTCGCCGACCACAATCCCTCGATCGTAGTCCGCTATGGCTCCTGCAAAAATCTCACTGGCACTTGCACTGAATTTACTACAGACGACAACTAGTGGACCGTCCCATGCGGTGCCTGGATTACGATCGTCATATTGCTGCACCTCTCCACTGGGACTTTTTACTTGGACAACCGTTCCTTCGTCGATAAACAACCCGGTTAAGTCGATTGCCTCGGTTAAGCTACCCCCACCGTTGGTTGATAGATCCATCACAATGGCATCGACTCCATCTTTCTTGAAGCCATCGATGATGACTCGAACGTCGCGGGTTGTGCTGCGATAATCCTTGATGCCTTTGCGAGCGGCTTCCATATCCATATAGAAGGAAGGCAAGTTGATGATCCCAACTTTGTACTTTTTGCCATCTGCCCCAAGTTGATGTTCGATAACCTTTCCTTTTGCTTCACTATCGCGTAATTGAATTTTCGCGCGGACAATTATTACTTCGACAGTTTCAGCACTACCGTCGTGGATAATTCCTAAGCGTACGGTGGTACCCGCTTTACCTCGGATTTTGGCAACAACGTCATTCAGTTTCATGTCGATAACGTCAACCATTTTACCATCAACACCTTGGGCAACACTCACGATTCGATCTTTAACGGTTAGGTCACCTTGTAGATCGGCTGCTCCACCCGGAATAATCTTGGTGATGTTAGTGTAGCCATCTTCGAGAGTCAGTTGGGCACCGATGCCATCAAGATTTAACCGCATTTGGATTTCGAAGTTCTCCAAAGTCGTCGGTGACATGTAGGTTGTGTGCGGATCATAACTGGTGGTGACCGCAGTGAGAAACATCTCGAGCAACTCGTCGCTCTTGGTTTGCTGCATCTGCTTGAGCAAACTGTTATAGCGGCGGTGCAATCTTTGTTGCGCTTCATCCCCTTCCGTTTCATCACCCTTGAGAACGAGTAGATTGTATTTAATCCGTTTACGCCAGCGATCGTCGAGTGCGGCTCGATCGGCTGCGTATGTCAGGTTGTCCCAATCTGTGCTGAGGTATTCGTCGATAGTAAAATCGTGTTTTTCATCAATTATGCGATTGGCAGCCGTAACACTTTCCACCATTCGCTCCATCAAGCGATCAAATACATTGAATGCAAAATCTAATTTGCCGTCGTTAATCATGTCGTCGATATCATTTTTCTTGGCATCGAACTCGTCAATGTCGCTCTGCAAAAAGTAGAGCTTCATCGGATCAAGTGTTTTCAAAAACGTAACCAGTGCGCGTTGAGAGATCTCGTCGTCTAACTTATGTTTCGTTAGATGTTGACGGGTCATCAAAATCCGAACGGTCAAAGTGATTTGACGATCTTTGGCAGATGGTTCACCAATGCTCTCAGCAGTAATGTTCGGGCAAATCGACGTAATCAGTAATAGAGCGACGAGGATCTTAGAGGAAGTTCGGCAAAGTTGAAGCCTGCGCATATCTGTTTTCCAATTCGGTTGAATCGTTCAATAAATCGTTTATAAATAGCTTTGGACAAGCGTCCGGTTGGTTAAACCAATTCACGAGTCACATACATTATAGTAAATATATAGGTCACTGTAGGCTGAAATGGTACTTGTTCAAGGGGCAAGCTGCAAGATAGACAGTCGACGGCGAATTACACTTTACGCAAATCATGCATATTCAGTTCATAATGGAGAAGTGCTTTCCTTGTTCAATCTAACAAAAAAACGTTATCGTATCTTTCCACAATTGATTTTTCCAACACTAGCTGTTGTGGTAGTCCTGGCGAGTGGGATTGGACTTGGTTCCAATTTGTGGGCCGTTGAATCGGTGGAGCTTGTTCGCAATGGACATTCCGTGGCGGTCCGCTCGGTTTTGGCAATTCAATTAGCCGGAGACGCTTGGAAAACATCAACCATTGGTCCTGATAAAGTGTCGGTATTTCAAGGAGCAGGTCAGGGTGCTCGATTGGTGGCGGGGGTAAATGTCCCCACGGGTGATTTTAAAATTCGGGCTCGTTTGCGAATGGTGGATCAAGAGAAATCGGCGGCAGGCTTTTTCTTTAACGGTGGATTCTTTGGATTTGAAGGTGCCCGTGCGCAGGAAGTCTTTTTGAGTGGTCCTGCGTTTGGCGGTGGACTTAAAAGCTTAGGTGCCAGCAAACAATATTTTCAGCGTGGTAGCTGGATCGATTTTGTTGTACAGCGACAAGGCAAGACGCTTTCTTTTGTGATTAATGGCAAAAAGTTGATTGCTATTGAATCGAGCGGTCGCTTTGAGAATTGGGGTTTCTCACCCTGGCGCAGTACGATGCAAATCACGTCGCTTTCGATTTCAGCGGATAATTTGGTCAAAGCTCCTGAACCGAAGAGTCGGGGATATTCGATTCCGACGATTGATTTGGCTGGGCAAACGTTTCGGCAGACGATTGTGGACCGTGAGAAAGGTCAGTATTTGGGACACCCGACAACTGTCTTACTGGAAGATAACAAGACCATCATAGCGGTTTACCCCAAGGGTCATGGTCGCGGCGCCATTGTCATGAAGAAGAGCGGAGATGCAGGTAAGACTTGGTCACCTCGACTAGCAGTGCCGGAAAGTTGGGCGACGAGTAAAGAAGTGCCGACTATTTTCCCAACGGTAGATAAACAAGGCAAGAAGCGTTTGATAATGTTCTCGGGGTTATACCCAATCCGCATGGCCTACTCGCAAGACAACGGGGTAATGTGGTCTCAGCTCGAGCCGATTGGGGATTATGGGGGCATTGTTGCGATGGGATGTATGATTCGTACAAGTAATGGAGACTACGTTGCGTTGTTCCATGACGATGGGCGGTTTATTAAAGGAAGTGGCAAGGCAGGTAAGTTCTTCGTTTACAGTGTACGTTCATCTGATGGTGGCATGACTTGGTCAGATCCGACAGTGATTGCAACGCATGACATTGCACATTTATGTGAGCCCGGTTTTACGCGGTCACCTGATGGTAAGAAGATTGTGGTGTTCTTGCGTGAGAATAGTCGTCGTTTGAATTCGTTTATGATTGAGTCGACCGATGAAGGCGAAACGTGGAGTAAGCCACGGGAGTTACCGGCAAGTTTAACGGGTGATCGCCACATTGCTAAATATACGGCCGATGGGCGGTTATTTATCACGTTCCGAGATACTACTCATACTAGCCCCACCAAAGGTGATTGGGTTGCCTGGGTGGGCACGTTTGCCGATATCATGTCAGGGCGTGAAGGCCAGTACCGCGTTCGCTTGATGGACAACACCAAAGGCGCAGATTGTGCGTATCCGGGCTTAGAGCTATTACCTGATGATACTTTAGTCACGACAACCTACGGACATTGGACGAAAGGTGAAGCCGCCTATGTTGTGACTGTACATCTAAAGCTGTCGGAACTTGACAAGCATGCCAAGGCTTGGGCATTGAAATAAGAGGAAGTATTGGTGATCACGAATCAACACAAATTACCATGAATGGAATTTTCAGTTAGTAGATCAATTACTGTTGAATCCATCCAACGACGGTCACCGGTGGATAGCCGTTGTGATACATAGCCCAAGTGGCCGCCATGTGTTGTGCTGTAGATTTTGGTCGACTTGGATAACTCCACGTCAGTAAACACTTCAGACGGAACGACCGGATCGTCGTCGGCGTAAATAATCGTTGTCGTAGCTTGAATTTTATGCAACTGATACTTGCTACTGCTTTGCTGGTAATAATCGGCTGCTCCAGCAAATCCATTGAGTGGTGCTGTAAAACGGTCGTCAAATTCCTCGAGTGTTTTTGGGAATGGATTTAACGTGCTATAAGGGCACTCTGGATACATAGACCGCCGACGCTTGAGATTTCGACGCAAACCTTTTAAAAAATAACGATCGTACAACCCGCGGTTGCGGATACTCAGTTGCTGACAGCCATACGCTAGATCAATCGGCGGTGCAAAGGCAACTGCCCTGATAATCGATAAATCTGGATATTGCTGATGTTGTGCTAGCATCCGTAACATGATATTCGCACCTAAGGAAAACCCGGCAATAGCAATATCACGCTGACCTGTGTATTGCTGAATCCATGCGCTAGATCCTGCGAACACCCAGCATGTGCTGTTTTCCGCGCCAGCGACATTCCCTCCCCGCATCCCCGTAGGTTCACTCGGAATACCCGCCGCCCGCCGTGCGATAACTTGGCGCTTATTCGTTGCATGTAGCCTGAGGTATAGCAACCACCGAGTCCATGCACTAAGACGATGTTTGGCCGTTCGCAATCGCGGGGACCATTTTCATAGAGTAATAATTGCTCGCCATCAGCCAGCGTCACGGTGTGCTGTTGAGGAGTGGACGGTTTGTGACGACTCGGTAATAGCGTCCCCATAATCGTTTGGCGGTTAGCGCCACCAAGGCCCCAATGTGGCTTGAAATTTAGAACATTATCCATGGGGGCATTGTAATCGAAGGGTGCTTGATAATGTACCAGCTATGCTTCCGTTCGCCTGTGTTGTGTGTTTGATCACTCCACACCCCAAGCCCCGCCACCAGGAGTTTTTATTGTGATTTGGTCGCCTGCTGCAACGGAACATTGTTCGCATCCCGCCAGTAGTTGTTCGCTGCCGTCCGCGCGCCTCAGCAGGTTTGCTCCGGCTTTGCCATTGCCGCCACCTGCCATTCCCGTCGGTGTGAACTCACCTCGTCGGTTGGAGAGCAAGGAGACTGTTAAGGGAGCTAAAAAAGTGATATGTCTAATGACACCATCACCGCCAGCATGCTTTCCTGCTCCTCCAGATCCACGGCGAATGGAGAATTCATTGAGGCGAACGGGATATCTTCGTT
>DTSG01000465.1 GCA_012965455.1 Planctomycetaceae bacterium
TAACGGAGTTTGTTCGAGATAGTCGATGGCAGTACTTACAAGCTCGTAGCCTTGTAGGTCTTCTGGGTCACCTAGAAGTTCTGTAATTTCTATCTTGAAACGGTCGCGATCTGTATAGAGGTCAACAAAATCAAATCGCTTACCAATGGTCTTTAGAGCTTCGGAAAACTGAGCGTCGAATAATTCAACCAAAGCCGCAGTGTCAGAAGCGCGAACAGCACCAAGTTTTTTGGCAACATTTTCGATGTTGTTTTCTGAAATACGCAAATAGAAAGCAACTTCGATATCAGCACGGATATTATCCATACAGATCAAGCCTTCTTTTCCATGACGCTTAATTTCAATACGTTTAACGGACAAGTCCATAATCTCCGCTTGGTGTGCTAGAGGAATGATAAACATCCCGCCACCAGAGGCAACTTTGACACCGCCTACACCTGTTCGGATAATCGCTAAATCAGGGCTGACCTTGCGATAGAACTTATTCAAGGCGATTGCCAGAATTAACAGCAAGAACAGAACCCCGCCACTAATACCAACAGTCCAAATTAAACCTTCGGGTGCACCGGCACCAAGAATTTCGTTAAACATCATCTGACCCCTTATTGGTTGTTGCTGCTACGTCCTCATCCATCGCTGGTGATTCGGCAACAATATACATTTTTTGATCGCTGTCATACCCGACAACAGTAACCCGCGTTCCATTCGGGATGCTCTCTCCAGCCGTCCTGGCTTCACTAAACAAGTCCCCTGCTTGGCGTTCAATGAACACCTTGCCACGAGTGGGACCTGTTGTAATGCGTGTCGTTCCACTTGAACCGACCATTTCACTCGGTTCAAAGAAATCTTCTTTAAACCACTTTCGCATCGGTTGTGTAATAATTTTTGTAATTGCTAGTCCTGCAACTAAGTTTAACAACACTCGAATAGCGATGGCTCCGTTGGTTACGGGTTCGCCGCTGTATTCTTTCCATTCGTGAACCGCAATGGAAGCGGTAAGGAATGAAACAGATAAAAATGTCATCCACACCATAAATGGAATAGAACCCAAATTTAACCAACGCAGTGGTACTAAGCCGATCCCTAAGAATCCGTCAAACCCGCCAACGTCTGTATCCGTATCAAAATCCAAGTCGAAATCCAACGCATCTAAACCTAAGCCTGTTAAAATCGAGATTACCCAATAGGCAACCACAAACATCACAGCACCAGAGGCGAATGTCATTTCACCCGTAAATAGGTACTCTTGGATTTCGCTAAAACTATTCATTGTTCTTCAAAGTCCTAAGGACAAACGCAGTCTTCATGCAATTTTGCACAGCGAAGACCTCTGATAAGTATGCTTACAAATAAATTGTGTAATGTGTTTCTTTTACTTTTCCGACTAAAAAACATAGACAAAACAGCGAAGGTTTGATGGTTGTATCGACTTTAACGGTTGCGCAAGCATTACCGATAAACGCTACTCTATATGTCTTTCTGTGGAACTACTTACTATTCGCTAGGCCACTTGAATTATTAAACCCAATCCCGAGCGATCACTAGTTTGGATTTAACCAAGCGCATTCCATAACCGGTCAAAATGGCCTGAGTAAGCTCGATTAATTGTAGGTTCACTGGTGATCACAAAATTCTCGTCATTGTGCTTGTCCGCACTGCGAGTCCAGTTGTAGCTTCCTGTCAGCGTCGTTTTCTGATCAAACACGGCATATTTATGGTGCATGTGATGTTGCGTCTGATCAATTCGTACCGGAATTCCCAAGCCCTTGAGTCGTTCAATATCCGAGCCCGGATCTAGCGATTTATCGTTGTCCGAGATGACTCTCACCGCGATACCACGCACAAACGCATCGCGAATCGCGTCGGCGATGCGGTTATCGGTAATCGTAAACACACAAATATCGATACTTCTACTAGCCCGTTCAAGCTGATTAATTATAATTTGGGGGCAATCATCACCTGGGCTAAAATAGACTTGCGAACTATTCTGATCCGGTTCTTCCCGTGGTTGAAACACTTTAATTACATCTTCAAGCCACTCCATAGCCGCAATTCCTTCAGGCCCCACAATCGACTCGCGGGCCACAGCAAATGCTCGATGCCGCAAGAAACCCAACTGTTGCTCAGACTCACCATGCTCGTGAACCATACCCTCGAGAATCCGTTTTTCACCGCGCGACACTCTAAAATCATCCAGTGTGCGCTTTAATAAATC
>DTSG01000466.1 GCA_012965455.1 Planctomycetaceae bacterium
TTCACATCCGCACCTTCGGCGATAAGCAGTTCGACAATTTCATTGTGACCTTGAAGTGCCGCCCAATACAAAGGAGTCCAACCATCCTCATTCTTCGCATTCACATCCGTGCCAGCAGCCAAGTGCTTTTTGACGGCTTCGATGTTTCCGAACGTAGCAGCTTCGTGAATTGAGATGTCTGGTGCTTTGGCTGTCGGCGGTTCTGGCTGTGACGCTTCGGCAACAGGTTCAACTGGTTTCGTTTCTGGTGCAGGAGCCGACTGCTGCGCCTCCCCACACCCCACCAGAAGCACGGCTGCGATTGTTGTTAGTAAGAGGTGTTTCATTTCAACATGATCTAGAAAGTTGCAGGAAGCTTGATCGTCAATCAGCCACAAACTCATTCACTGCGGCTTGTTGAAACCCTTTTCGAACCGGTGAATTGTCCCCGTTCGGAAAGCCGGCACGTTGAATCATCATCACGTATATCAGACCGGTCTTCGGGTCAGCCCAGCTTTGTGTCGCATGCGCACCACCATGGCCATACGTCCCAGGAGATAACATCTCTGTGACACCTTTAGGCTGCTTCACAACCTGGAAACCCAGCCCCCAACTCATACCGGAAACAAACCCCGTTTCTATATTGCCGGTCTGTGTCTGAGTCATCTGCTCTACAGTTTTCTTTTTTAGCAGTCGCTTCCCTCCTGCGACTCCGCCGTTCAGCATCATTTGATAAAATGCCGTCACATCTCCTGCAGTTGAAAAAAGACCACCAGACGCATACGGAGTGCGTCTACGATCACTCAACCCGCCATTGACAATGGAAACCCTTGCCTCCTCCAAGTTGCCATCCTTGTTCGGACGATAGGACTTGGCCACTCGTTTTGCCTGATCATCGCTTGGCCAAAACGTCGTGTCTTTCATTCCGCATGGAACCAATACACGTGCTTCCAGAAAATCCGCAAACGACATGCCACTAACCACCTCAACGATCCTGCCAAGCGTATTGATTCCAGTATTGCTATATTGCCAACGACTTCCCGGCAAAAAGTTCAACGGCGTCTTTGAAGCCGCCATCGTCAACTCCGCCAATGTGCTATCACCCCTGGGCGAAGAAATATTGGCCAAACCGGAAGTATGCGTGAGTAGATCATGAATCGTGATCGGCCTAGGAGGATGCTCCAAAGTTAGTTTTCCCTTCGATCGACTTTTCACCATCCATTGCCCCTTAAACTCCGGCAAGTACTTCTCCACCGAATCGCCCACCGACAACTTGCCTTCATCTTGCAACATCAGCACACAGACGCCCGCCATCGGCTTGGTCATGCTAGCGATCCAGAACATATGGTCCGACCGCATCCGCTTCCGCTCGCTCAAGTCTGCATAGCCGACAGTCTCCAACTGCAAAACCTTATCCTTGGTCGCCACGATCGTCACACTGCCGGAGATTACATGCTCATCTGTGAACGCCTGCATTCGCTCCCACACCGCAGATGGTTTGGGCGACTCCTTGGCAATCCCACTCATTGCCGCCAAAAAAACGGCACCAACAATAAGAAGTTTTCTCATCAACATAAAATCAAAGCCCATGCCCTACCCTGCTATGCAATATATTTGCGCGAAGTGTTATCACTGGTTTTTTCATTTCAAAATACTCCAGAAAGTTGAGAATTGTCGGTTGAGCTACTTCTTAAAGAGAATTGCGCGACCACTTAGCGTTATTTTCTCAAAGCCAAAACCAACTGCTGTCGTCGTGGCAAATCCGGGGCTTGTGGCTACAGTATTCCCTGTAATCACCTGCCCGTAAGGACTTGATTCCTTAGATGTGAGAATGATGGCATTAGCCCCTATTCGCGCCGCTTCTTCTTTTAGGGCCTTTAAAGCAGCCTCTTGGGTTTTCTTCTTGGTGAAGTAGTCGTCGGTTGCAGCGGTACCCTCAACAAGAGCAAAGACGATATGCGGTTGAGCGGGTGGTTGAATAAGAATCTGAATAGTTGTTGGATCAGTAGCCGGATAGACCGTCCTGTCGCCCAAGAGAATTGAAGTCCCCGAAGTTGAACAACCAACCCCTGTGACAATAATCAGAATAGCGAGAGTAAGTAATTGAAATTTGTTAAAGATTAGCTTCATTTCGACATAACCTAGAAAGTTGAGAAGAGACTCCTATAATTAGCACACGGCGTAAAGCCCTTCCCCCCCTTACCCCCCCTAAACACCCAAATCCGCACATTCCAT
>DTSG01000467.1 GCA_012965455.1 Planctomycetaceae bacterium
CGCCTTGTCTCGACTATGCTGGACCTTCGGCCTAGTACACAATGCTGGCGTAGACGCACTACGGACTGCCGCCATGGCAATTCGATCCACTGGAAACCCGATGTTCATCCGCGAGCTATCAGGCATCCTCGCTTCGCTGCGGGAAAACCAAGAGTTCTATACCGCTTTTTCAAAAGCCGACAATTTCCCAAACGCTTTTTTAGCATCGCTGATGACGGCCGAACAAACCGGCACGATCACAGAATCGCTTTTGCGGGAAGCGGCGCTTTACCGCGAGATCACTGAAACTCAATTCACATGGCTGACACGCATTACCGGAGGAATCATTTACGGTTGTGTCGGAATTGTGGTCGTCGCCATGATCTTCATTCTCTTCAAAGCACTGTATCTTGACCCGCTCAACAATGCCTTGAACTTCTAATCGCGACAACTACCAACGCTCTATCGCGCGGCTAACTCCGCAGCTTGAGCGACAATATCTAGTCCCACTAAATCACTGAAGCCTTGTTGCAGTGTTCGTACCATTTCCCCATCCGCGCCAGCACCACACGCTTGTCCGTTGCACTCACGAACTGCCCAGACACTCGGTGACGTGCTGCACAACATGACCTCGTCTGCTTCCATCAATTCAGCAGCACTAAAATCTGCGTATTGGAAATCCACTCCTAGTTGAGCTGCTAGTTTCTCCAACACGGATAAACTAATACCCGGTAGAATGTTCTCTTTTCGCGGAGAGACAAGCGCCTTATTCTTATTATAGATCAACAAATTAGCCGTGCTCGCTTCCGCTACGTTTCCCTGTTGATCTAGCAACAGTGCCCGCGCGTCAGACTGCTTAGAGCGAGCTTCTCGGTCGGCCAAATAATAATGCATGCGACTGCGACACTTCAGATGTGAGGGCCAGCAAGTTTCAGGAACTTGACGGTGCGAAGCAACTTGCAGCGAGACTCCGTCTGAGTACCAACGGTGCATTTCAGAGAACGGGAGAGCGGAAGAATACACCAACACGGTTGGCTCGTTCGTGGCAGCGCGGCCGGGAGTGATAAGCACAACCAAACCTAAATCTGAACCCGTACCACTCAATGCACGGTTGTGAGCAATAATTTCTATCGCCGCAGCCTGCACGCGCGACAATAGTTCCACCGACGCAATGCCCACCGATTCCAGACTCAAAGCAAGCCGCGCAAAGTGCTCATCGGCTTGAAACAACTGACCGCCAAATGTCCGCAGTCGTTCGCTGATAGTCGTTCCCATGACAAAACCTATGTCATCTAGTTCAATATGCAAGTGCCCCCGGGGAACAATGTCTTCATTGAACAAGGCAATTGGGGTTGGATTGGATTGGTCAGAATTCAACAGTCTTAAACTCACATCATATTTGGGCAACAACATCTATATAGGAAGTTTAACTGTTTCTCGTCTACAGGTGTAGGAGGAGCTAATTTGTGGTCATTAGTGGTACCTATTATAACGATTAGGAAATCTGTAAAAACTTGTAAATTGACGCGTTTTTCTCAGCTTCGCTCAAATAGTGAGCTACCTTTACATGGCTACTATTTCTTACCACTATTTTTAAACGCGAATCGATGGAGATTTCAATATGAAACGGCTACTCACACTAGGCCTGTTTGCGGTTCTGGTACTCAGTACCGTGGGCTGCTGCCGACCCCTTATCAACCGACCATTACTACGAGGCGGTCTCTTTAACTGTGATCCCTGCCAGACTTCTTATGAAGGCGGAGTGATCATCAGTGACGATGCTGTGCCCGTACCAGCGGACGCAAACGCTCAATAGGTTCGCTTGATATCATCAGATATTGGTTTGCCCACACCCCTTTTCGCAAACCAGCGCACCGCAAAAAACATTTAAACCGGCTCTTAAGAAGCTCTACGCATATCTATTATTAATTTTCCTCTGCGTGGGATCTGAGACCGGTTTAATGCTGCGCCTAGTAACCCGTACCGCGTAATCGGTATATTTTACCATTGCTGCGCAGCGCATACGCCCTTTTACTGTAGAAGCGTTTGCCGAACCGACGCGCTTACCAGTAAATTGCCGAAACTAAACATAGCGCATATTATTTTGGCAAAGGAGGCACTAGTATCGACCATGGAATTTACTGGATTCAATCGCAGCGAAAATTCAATCAGCCGTCGGCAATTCAATGGCATCGCAGCATCACTGGCACTAATCGGTAGCACAACGGTCCGCGCCCAAGACGCCGTTTCAGAATTTGCTCCCGTTTATCAACCAGGGACTGTGCGACACTATAAGATCGGTCTAACCCTGAGGGCACCCAACGCCTATTGTGCCAACGTCTATTTTACAGCAAATGTTCCCGCCAATTGGCCGGGAGAACAGACAGTCAAAGTTGCCAATGAACAATTCACAAGACATGTAACTCAATACAAATACCGCGACGGTCTACACGGTCTCAAGCAAATGCTTGTTTTCATTCCACAAGTCCCTGCCGGGCAAACCGCCATGGCACATGTCACGTTTGAAGTCATGAAAAACAACGTGCAACAACCTGCCAACGTCGCAGGTTTAACAATCACCACGACATTGCCTCGTACCGTGCGATATTTTCTAGGAGTCAGCCCACTCATAGAATCTCGCAACGCTGTCATCTTGAAGAAAGCAAATGAAATTACCCAAGACGCGACATCCACTTGGAATCGAGTCGAACTTGTATACGATTGGATTCGCGAAAATATCATGTACCAAAACGGCAATCGCAATAGCGCCTTGAAAACGTTGCAAGCGGGGTTTGGTGAAAAGGAATCACTGACAAGTTTGTTTATCGCGATGTGTCGCAATTTGAAAATTCCCGCCAGAACAGTTTGGGTACCAGATCACAACTACGCAGAGTTCTATCTACAAGCACCCGATGGCACAGGCCATTGGTTCCCCTGTGAGCTTTCCGGTCGTCGATCATTTGGTGAATTAGCAGACAATAAGCCAATGTTGTTGCGCGGTGACAATTTTCGCGTGCCCGAGAAACAGACGCCACAGCGTTATGTAGCAGAACATCTAAAAGCGTCAGGCGGAGCGAAACCGCAGGTCCAATTCGTTCGCGAGTACATTCAGATCTAGATTCAGTTTATCCCCACAGCGAAACCTAGGCTCATTATGAACCGATCAGCATGTATAACGACGCTAGCTATAGCCGCGATGCTCTTGCTGTTCTGCCCATTCTCAACTGGGCTGTCTGCTCAAGTGGCAACATTACCGCCGCGTCCGACCCACCAACGGTCCTTGGATAACATCGGACTCGCGAATTCTCACAAACAACAGTGGGAAATCGGGATGACGATTAAGTCTCCGGGGGTGTTAACCGGCGTGAGTGGCACGATCACAATGCCACTCGATTGGCCTGAACAAAAAGTAACAATCATCAAGCAAGAGGTGCCCGCCGGAATTAAAGTTCAGTCGAGGATCATCGGCGGTGATGTAAAGCAGATGTTGATCACGATCGCTCGCGTCAATCCGACCCAAGAGTTACGAATTAGTTTTACGGTCGAGGTGGAACGTTGGTCGATCACGGCGCCTCAGCGAACTCACGAATTGAAGATTCCTGCAGTGGTAGCACCTGAGCTACGCAAGTATATGGGCGTCAGCCCAGCTATTGAAACGACGAATCCGTTGATCGTCAAAGCATCGACGGGCATTGGAGCTGACGCCGATAATGATTGGCAGCATGTCGAGATGATATACAACTGGGTGCGAAAGAACATCCGATACGAGTTTGACAAAGAGCTTCAAGGTGCGCTAACTGCGCTGCGTAGCGGCAAGGGAGATTGCGAGGAACTGACGAGTTTGTTTATAGCAATTTGCCGTAACCATGGAGTCCCCGCACGCAGTGTATGGATTCCTGGACACTGTTATCCCGAGTTCTATTTAGTTGACCGCCGCGGCAACGGTTATTGGTTTCCCGCGCAAATTGCTGGAACCCGGAGCTTCGGATCTATGCCCGAGCGACGCCCGGTGTTGCAAAAGGGTGACAACTTTCGCATTCCAGGAAGCCCGCGTCCCCAACGATACGTTGCTGAGACATTTAAAGCCTTGCGATATTCTCAAACGCCAACCGTGCAATTCTTCCGCCGCCAAATAACCACGCCCGCCGGCAATTCCGACGACCCTTTCGCCCCCGTGCTAAAGTAGAATTCCTGACTTGGGGGTTTAACGTTGATCTGCAAACCCGTTGCGAGACTATCGATATCCCACCGCGCGACGCTAGGGCGAAAAATCTAAACCGTCAAATAGCCCTAGCCCAACTACACTAATTCGCTAGATACGTTGCTAGTTTCTTTACACCGCCATTTAATTTTGTGCGTCACGGCGGAGGTTGAGGTTCTGGGGCGTGTTCAAGCGGATGTACCATTGCATCCACCCGTCTTGGTCGTAACCAAAATTCACACCTTCCGGAACTATCGCCAGAATCGCAGAATGCACCGAACGGTTAACCATGTATTGCTCGACAACCTTTGGCTTACCACCAAAATTCAGACCACCCAGTCCTGGTTGGTTTGGCGAGAAGTTCGCGTTAATGCTATTACCACCACCGATCGTATAGGTATGCTTGGTACGCAGTGCTTTAATCAATGGTAGCAACGCATCCGCCATCGCTAACTCGCCCAATGCATAACCACCATTGTTTACCGTTTGATTATCACTCGCATCTAACAACGAAATGAAGAAGGACATCGCAGAACGACTTTGCCACTTCCGTAGTTGACTCAGGCAACGCTGCCTCAATACTTCGTCAGGGTCCATTGTAATGCACTTCAGCATCGCCTCTACCGGAACATTGCCACCAATAGCAATCAGTACTTCGAGGTACATAAACTTCATGTCTCGCGACAACTTCACTTGATTAAGACGCTCGGCCAAAGTCTTTGTCGCTCGATAATCCTTGATCGCTCTAATGCTCGTAATCGCGGCGCCAGCCTTCGCCGGGTTGCGCAAAATAATTGACTCCCAACGCATAATCTTGATGCGCCATTGAATCTCCGCATCTTCCACATCCTCGTTCGCCCGCTTTACCGCCAGTTCTTGCTTGGTCCGCCAACGACCTCCATCACGCACGAATCCCTGTTGACGCATCAACACATCTTCCTTACGCCATTGTCCGTTAATCTTGACGAACCCAAGTTTCTCTCTTACCTTGATATTATCTGGGTCAATACGCAGAACCTCTAGCAAATGGAAATCCCGCTGTTCAAAGAGATTCACGGAAGCACATTTTTCGGCCATATCCAAATGCCCCGCAACCGTATTGGGCACCTTCGGTAACGATTCCTCGTACTGCTGCAAAACCTGAGGCTTGCTAACAACCTTGCGGACCTGTTTTGCTGACAAAACAAGTTTTCCAATCGACGTCTCAATTTCATAAGTCGTACGCGGGTCCTGATCAGGATTAAGCAACTTGCCTTCAACCGCACTACCGGTCGACAAATGAAACGTTTCAGCAGAAACCATCAACGCGGCAAACTGACACAATAGCACAGCAAAACAAAAGCGAATTCCTCCTGCCCTAATCTCCATGTATCAACGCCTCTATAAATCACTTACTTTTAGTTAGTGCTACTACCGATAAGTATAGAGCTGTTTGTTTTTAATGGCAAAGCATTTTTGCGCGAACCAACAAACAACCTACTCGTATTTATCGTCAAGCCAACGACGTTTCGTTGAAACTATTAACGATTACTCAGAGGGAACTTCACTATGTATGGAAGCAAATGGATACGCATAGGCTCAATTTTCGCGGCAATTGGTGTCGCCTGTGGTGCTCTGGGGGCCCATGCCCTGAAAACACACCTCACCGCAGACACTACGTTTAATGTAGAAACTACGCAAATGATCCTAGACAATTGGTCGACAGCAGTCCATTATCTCCTAATCCACAGTATTGCCATCATCCTCACCGGACTTATCTCAGTAAACGTCTGCTCGAAACTCCTCTCCTACGCCGGTAGCTTCTTTACCGCCGGTATCATCGGTTTCAGTGGAGGACTTTTGATCTATAACGCCACGCTCGTAATCAGTGGAACCAAAATCCTACCAATCGTCATCGCCGCAGTCCCATTAGGTGGAATTTCCTTCATCATTGGTTGGTGTTGTCTTGCCGCGTCACTGTGGACCGGCAATGCCTGTAGTATCAAAACGAGTAAGGCAGACTCCTAAAACCGCCAACATATACACAGTTACATTAAAAAACCCCGACCGAAGTCGAGGTCTGTTTCCGACAATAGATTTTAGCAAAACCAACTGCGTTGTTGCCAAAGGCTGTGGGATACATTGGGGGTTCGTTACGGTCTATAGGTCGTCCGCCGTGATACCTGTTTGACGTTTCTCTTCTTCCTCCTGGATAATAATCCGCGGAGTGACCATCATCATCAAACTTTCAGTATCTCGTCCGATACCGACGTTCTTAAACAAACGACTAATGTAAGGCAACTGCGCCAACATCGGCACACCACGTTCAGAGCGACCTTCTGCAAGTCGCTTGATGCCCCCTAGTAAAACAGTACCCCCATCTGGAACGCTAACCGTGGTTGAAACTGAGGTAAAGTTAAACGTTGGCAACTGCACCGTGGTACCACGGGATGTTTGTACTTGGTTATTACGGTTAACAGGATTTCCATCAGCGTCCAACACCGTTTCGCCCGAGCTCGTAGTCGTTTCACCGTCGAAGGTAAATTCTTCAACGTTACCAATCCGGCTAAAGAAAGGAACTAATGTCAATCGTACGAAGCGACGATCTTCAGAAACAACAGCTTGTACGCTCATTGTTGTACCCTCACCGAGCACAACGATAATCGGCTGGTGTGCAACGGCAAAGTCACCCACAACTGGTGTAAGACCTGTCACAAATGGCCGTTGACTTAGATCGCTTACCGATGCAGTCTGACCATTAAACAAAGTCACTTTTGGTGCGGTCAGCACGTTACTGCGAGTATCACCTTGAGCTGCTTCGAGCAAGAAGAACACTTCGATATCACTGAGAATTGCGAAACCAAACTGAGCGGCTGTCCCAGCATCATACGCTCCAAATTGAGGAATCGCTGAGGCATAAGCGTCGTTCTGGTCGAATACTAAGTCCAAGTCAATAGTTGGTCCTTGACTATCCAATCCGAACATCGCAGATGGGCCACTGTCATCTTGAATTAGACTAGGATCAACGTTGTCATCGATTTCAAAGTCAAAGTCGATCCCAATCCGTTCGAAGAAGTTGTCAGTCAAGGTAATCATGCGAACTTCGATCGTCACCTGCAAGTCTTGCGATTTACGAAGCTGTTCGAGCAAGTCACGAATTTCTTCATGAACCTGTTGTGTTGCACTAACCACCAAACTGAGATTACCTGGGAAAGGTTGAATCGTTCCCGAACCACCTTGGTCATCCCATGAAAGCGGTTCAATCGTTGATTTGATAAGGTTAATGAGAGTGTCGAAGTCGGCTTGAGCCGCTCCACCCTGTCCCCCGGACAACGTTGGATTATTACCAAGGGAACTAGCACCTGGCATAATCCCATCCAGTGGCATTTGGCCGAGCACGGATGAACTCTGTGACACAGCACCAGTGAGGTTTGCTGAAGCAAAATTCATAGGCATCTGCGTACTACCACTATTCACTCCGTAGTTTTGGTTAGCAGCTCGAATTGCTGCCGGCAGTCCAACATTAAAGCCCGGTACGAAGTTTGGAATGCCAATGACGAGATCCGCGACGTTGTACACGTTTTGATAAACTTCCAGATCCCTAGCTTGTTCGCTTGTAATCAGCAATACCTCGTTTCGTATAACGTAACTTAATCGCAGCTCGTCCAAGATCAAAGCCAAAGCACTGCGGAATGAAACAGGCTGAGACAGTGTAATCGAAACAGGAGTATCACTCGTGATTCCCTCTGCACCGATACCTTGGGCGTCAACATGCACGTTAACACCCGTCATCCGAGCCAATGTATCAATCACAACGCTCAAGGGTGTGTTATTGAAATTGACGTCAACTGGCTGAGCTAATGCCTGCTGAATTTTCAACCCTGCTGGCGATAGATTTGAACCAGTTCGTTCTAATAGTTTTCGACGAGATGCGGTCAATGATTCCCAATTTTTCGCATCAAAGCGGATGTTTGAGGCGATCGCGCGTGACGACTTTATTCAGTGTTAAGCGGGG
>DTSG01000468.1:0-493 GCA_012965455.1 Planctomycetaceae bacterium
TCCAACGACAACACGCCACACCCAGTTTCAACTCGCAAGGTTTCTCGACGACAAATTCCATGCTCGTAAGCATATTTAGCAAGACATCGTATTCCATTGCCACACATTTCTGATTCACTGCCGTCGGCGTTAAACATCTGCATTCGCACATCGGCTTGAGCAGAGTCGCTGGGGCGCAAGATGAGTATTAGACCATCACCACCCACGCCAAAGCGGCGGTGCGAAATATTGCGAGCTAACGCCGGAAGATCCTCAGGTAGCGACTCAGTGAGACCATCGACATAAACATAATCGTTGCCGATACCATGCATTTTTGTAAATTTCATATTCTGAATTAGCCTCCGCGTACTGTGTAGAATGCCGCTAGCTTCATTTATTTTTCCTATCGCAACTGTAACACTCCGCCGCCTTGCCCGTCACGTGTAGGCGCGGCAATCCGCGGTTCGAGATTTTTTAGAATACGCTCCATCGCGCCGTCTAATTCAGGAAAAGC
>DTSG01000468.1:519-2207 GCA_012965455.1 Planctomycetaceae bacterium
AATTTGCAGCAAACTCTTGCTCGCTTCAGTTAGTACCGCATTGATAATCGGAATGACAACCTGTTGCCGCCCAACCCTAGAGTAGAAATTTAAGTTAATTTCTTCCTCAAATGACATCCAGCCTGTTCCGTATAGGCTGACGGTATCACCACGCAAATCAATACGATCCAGTATGATCTGATCGTTCCTGATACGGAAGTCGACATCCGTGGATGAAAACACTCCTCGATCCGCTTGCATGTCAATTTTATTAAACAATGCAACCATTAAGGGCAACTCGTAAGTATCGGCCTGTTTTAATCGCACCTGACCATCGCCTAACCAACTTGTGCGGTCACCGGCAACACCGCGCAATCTTACCGCAGCATCGACTCGCCCTGACGTACGCTCTTGCACTCCTCGATGACGAGCAAGCTTCGATAAATCAGCCTGCAGCAACGACGCCTGCAACATGAAACGTGGTTGGGACTTGCCGTCATTATGCGCAATTCGACGCTGATCCTTGTCAAACAACACTTGCAGATCAATTTTTGCTACGCCCCCAAAACTTCGTCCCGTCAGGCTCATCGCTGGACGTTGTGGCTGGCGAATGACAGTCGACCCCGTTTTGTTTTGCTGCGTGGCACGAGCCCAAGTACCTGCGAGTAATTGTCGTTCGTCAATCCATAAAGGTCCTTGGATTTTGGTGATTTGCTGGTTGCCTAAAAACATCGAGTCAATTTCCACGAAAGCACTACTACGGAATCCTCGATCATCCAATACTCCAGTAAATTGAATCCCGCCATGAATGCCGCTTAAGCGAGTTCCACAATCGATTGAGGCACCTGCGACTTCTAATCTAACTCTCCAACTCGCATGCAGCGACTTGGTGGCTGCCGGTTGATGAGCGAGATAGATGTCACCCTCTAGCTGTAAAGGACCTTGAATATCCAATCCTCGAATCTGCTGGCTCAATTCCACAGGCATCGCAGTTAATAGATCCGCATCCATACGTAAACGGTCGATACTCAAATGGTCCATCGCAAAATGCCATTGCCCGTTTGGTGCTCGATTATAAACACCATCCATTTGAAACTCTGTATCACCATGCACCCCCTGGATTCCAGTCAAGCGAACATGGCCGTCCTGCAGCATAAATTCACCCGTCACGCCCTCGATTCGATAGGGAAACCAAGTCGGCATGAAACTGATCGTCGAAGTTGTCAAACTGTCAGCCGGAATCCATTTTTTAGCATGCACAAACACGTTGGTACCACCCTCTTTTAGCGTGCTCTCTAAACTAATACGAACTTGGTCCAAAGCCCCTTCCGGTTTTAATGATCGCCACGTATTCAAGATGGCCGGGTTCTTAGCGGCCAATGCATCTCGTAAATCGTTATCAAGGGGCACGTCCGTTGCCGTTAGTACCATTTGCAGCGGAGCCTCAGCGGGCCCTTGATTTGAGTGGCCGGTTTGGCCTAGCTGACTTGTTGGTTTTACAAATCGCCCTTGCATCTGCACAAACGCGCTTCCTTTGTATCCCGAGAAATTTCGGAATTCCCAGTGGTCGCCCTGCAAACGCACTTCACCGTTAATGCGGTGAATGGGATAGGGGAACTCCTTGTATTGCAAAGTTCCTTGCTGGAAATCAAATTCGATCTGTCGATAAGGATTGCCAGGTACGCCGCGGTATTCGTAGCGGGCGCGGT
>DTSG01000469.1 GCA_012965455.1 Planctomycetaceae bacterium
CAATGGATCACTCAGGGTGCAGGAAATGATTCACCCGCATCAACACGCCTGCGATATTCGCCTGAAAACCCACCCGTCTACGTTGCCGCGCCCATCATCACATCCGTCGATTTCTCAAGTGACGGAAAGTACTTAGCGATCTCTGGATTCCACGAAGTATTGCTTTATCGAGCCGATGGAAGTGAATTAGTCGCCAGACTAATTGGGCTTTCCGAACGGATTGAATCCGCACGGTTCTCACCGGATGGATCCATGCTCGCGGTTGCCGGCGGATCGCCTGGACGCATGGGGGAACTACAAGTGTGGAAAGTCGCCGACGCGGAGCTGCTGCTGGCACTCACTGCTGGCTACGACACAATCTATGGAGCCAACTGGTCACCCGATTCAACATTGGTCTCTTACGGTTGCCCGGATGCAACCATTCACGCGGTTAAAATAGAAGACGCAACGGAAGTGCTTTTTAACGGTGCACATAGCGATTGGGTTTTAGACACTGTCTTCAGCAAAGCGGGCGATCACCTTGTAACCGTCAGTCGTGACCGCAGTATGAAGTTGATTAATGTTAAGACGTCACAGTTTATCGACAATATCACCAGTATCACTCCCGGCGCACTTAAGGGTGGATTACACGCAGTAGATCGACACCCAGACAAAGATGAACTACTCGCCGGAGGCGTCGATGGAGTGCCTAGAGTCTACAAAATGGTGCGCGACAAGGCTCGAAAAATCGGTGATGACTATAACTTGATTCGCGCGTTCCCTAAACTCAAAGGCCGCATTTTCAGTACTCGCTTCAGTCATGACGGCAGTAAAATTGTCGCCGGCAGCAGCTTCAATGGTACCGGGCAAATCAAAATTGCAAACTATGCCGATGGAAAAGAAATAGCCTCCGTTGATATCGCCAGCGGTATTTTCACCGTTGCCTTTCATCCTGATGGTAAAACGATCGCTGCCGGTGGTTTCGATGGCTACATCTACCTAATAGATGCCGCCACAGGCACAATCGCAAAACAATTCATTCCCGTTGAAATTCAAGCCGAAGTTGCAAAAACTAAATGATTCACCACAACAAAAGCATGACGATGAAATCCATAAAATATACGATTCTCTTTTCACTGCTGGCCTACACCGCTGTATTAACAGGTCAAGAGACGACGATTAGCGAAACTCTGCCAGCCAAATTGAAAATCAATTCAATCACCGTCGAGCCCGCAGCGATGGAATTCAGTGGTGGACGTGATTACCGTCAATTGCGGGTGACCGGTCACCTCGAAAGTGGGCAGATCGCTGACCTGACACGTATGCTTTCCATCCGGAAGACGCCTTGGCACGTACAAATCAGTGCTGACGGGATTGTCACACCTATTAGCATTGGCCAAGAAACCGTAACATTGCGGTTCGGTAAATATTCCGCAACCCTCGCGGTTACCGTCACAGCCCTGGACCTACCAACTTCGAGTTTCGTAAACGACGTCCAACCCCTTCTTGCCAAAATGAGCTGCAATGCTGGAACTTGTCACGGCTCTAAAGATGGCAAAAATGGATTTAAACTTTCGCTACGAGGTTACGATCCACTATACGACCATCGCGCGCTGACAGACGACATAGGTGCCAGACGGTTTAACCGCGCTGCGCCCGACCAAAGTCTGCTGTTACTCAAGGCAGTCGGCGCCATACCCCATGTTGGAGGAGTACGAACAACCGTTGATTCGCGATACTACGGCATCATCCGCGACTGGATAATCCAAGGTGGACGACTCGACCTAGACACTCAAAAAGCGACATCGATTGAAATATTCCCAAAGAATCCGATCATTCCTCGCGCCGGCATGAAACAACAAATCTCCGTGCTGGCGACATTTCCGGATGGCAGTATACGAGATGTTACACGTGAAGCATTCATTGAAAGCGGTAATATTGAAGTCATTGAAGCGGACGAGCGTGGAGTTTTGACACTCCTTCGTCGCGGCGAAGGTCCCGTCCTCGTCCGTTACGACGGCAATTATGCCGCCACGACACTGACAGTTATGGGCGACCGCGTCGGTTTCCAATGGGCAAAACCAACGACTCAAAACTACATCGATGATCTTGTCTACGACAAATTAGAGCGGGTAAAAATTCTTCCCGCAGATATCTGCTCAGACGAAGATTTTGTCAGACGAATTTATATCGACATTACAGGCTTGCCCCCAACGGTCGCTCAAGTGCGCCAATTTTTGGAAAGCGAACAACCTACTGAGCAACGCCGCAGTAATCTGATTGACCAACTCGTCGGTAGTAAAGAGTACATTGAGCACTGGACGAACCGCTGGGCTGACCTGCTGCAGGTGAACCGCAAATTTTTGGGTGAAGAAGGCGCCGTTGCACTACGTAACTGGATCAAGCAATCTGTCGCAATCAATAAACCCTACAATCAATTCGCGCATGAAGTATTGACCGCTAACGGTTCTACGTTAGACAACCCGCCGGCCGCCTATTACAAAATCATTCGCGACCCAGCAACCTTGATGGAAAACACAACGCACCTATTTTTGGCCGTGCGGTTTAACTGTAACAAATGCCATGACCATCCCTTTGAACGCTGGACACAAGACCAATACTACAGTCTAGCCGCCTACTTCTCACAAATCGGACGAAAAGAAGACGCGCGCTTCCAGGGAAAGAAAATTGGCGGGTCAGCCGTTGAAGGTGCAAAACCGTTGGTCGAAGTCATCTTCAATTCTGGCGCTGGCGAAGTTACTCATCTCCGCACAAACGAAATTGCCACTCCATCGTTCCCCTTTGAACATCAAGATACGTCCAGCGAAGAATTACCACGACTTGAAAAACTTGCCCACTGGATCACATCCACGGATAATCAGTACTTTGCTTCCAGTTATGTAAATCGGCTGTGGGGATACATGTTCGGTGTCGGAATCATTGAACCGATCGACGATATCCGGGCTGGAAATCCACCGACTAACCCAGAATTATTAAACGCCCTGACAAACGACTTTGTGAAGAGTGGATTTGATGTGCAACATATGCTGCGGACGATCTGTAAATCTCGAGTGTACCAACACACTGTAGTTACCAACCCATGGAATGCCGGGGATGAAATCAACTATTCCCACGCCATCGCTCGTCGCTTACCAGCTGAAGTTTTGTTTGATGCTATTCATGTTGCTACAGGATCCACGCAGGGGATTCCCGGCGTACCGAAGGGATTCCGAGCAGCCGAGCTACCCGACGTTGGAGTCAAGGTACCGTTTCTAGATGACTTTGGCAGACCTGTTCGGGAAAGCGCTTGCGAATGTGAACGCTCCACCGGACTCGTGCTCGGTCCCATAATGAAGCTCGTTAACGGGCCAACGATCGCCAACGCCTTGGCGGATCCCAGCAATGCCCTGTTCCGCATGGAACAGGAATTCAAGGACGATGAAAACGGGAATGAAAAGTTGATTGAAGAGATATTCCTACGTTTCCTCTCAAGATATCCCACGGAACAGGAAATTCAGATTGGTAAACTAGCACTCAGCGGAGCCGGCTCGGACTACCTCGAATTACGATCCGAACTAGACGAACTGGAGAAAGATCTCCCCCGCCGCCAGCAAGAATGGGAAGCCGGACTAAACCGAGTGAACAAATGGGTTCCCACGGAATTTGTTTCCGGCCAGACGGATCAGGAGACGAAACTGGAACTGAGGGATGAAGGCATCATCTGGGCAACTGGGAAAAACCAAAAAAGCACTTATACCATTCAGTTAAAAACGGAACTGGCTCACGTGACCGCCATCCGCCTGGAAGCATTGTCTGATGACTCCCTGCCCGGCAAAGGCCCGGGCCGATCTGACAACAATGGAAATTTTGTCGTCAGCGAATTTAGTATAGGTATCCAGCCGGCCACTGGCGCAGGAGAAGTTCAAGCGATCAAATTAACGGATCCATCGGCTACATTTAGTCAGGACGGTTATGACGTTGCCATGGCCATTGATGGCAATCCGAATACAGGTTGGGCCATTGCTCCTCAACAGGGGAAAAACCACACGGCTGTTTTCCAGACGTCCGGAGAAGTCGGCTTTGAGGGTGGTTGCCTGATCACCCTCAAGATCGTCAACAACTTTACCGACAATGTCCATCAGCTTGGTAAATTTCGGATTTCAGCTTCTGATTCGGATCGTCCGGTAACACTGAATACCTTGCCAGCTGATCTGGCGGCACTATTGAGTGTTCCTGCTGACGAGCGAAGCGAAAAGCAGCAAGCGGATCTCCGCACGAAGTACCTTGCCACAGATAAACAGTATCAATCACTGTCCGCATCGGTGGCAGCGATAAAAATACAATATGACAACAAGAGACTGACTGGCCTGCAGGATTTGGCGTGGGCTCTGATCAACAACCCAGCATTTTTGTTCAACCGCTAAAGCCGGTTTGGGAATCCATTGGATTCACCATATTTCCACTGTGTAGAAAGACATGCTGCATGCCATTTGTGGAGACGCAAAACCTGTCAAAACAATTTGGCGCGATTACAGCGCTCCATGACTGTTCGCTTGAAATCCCACAGGGAACAATTTTTGGCCTCTTAGGACCCAATGGTGCCGGCAAGAGCACGTTCATTCGTTTGTTAATGGGGATGATGAAACCTACGTCCGGCACGGCGACCATTGCTGGGCTAAATTGTCACAGTGAATCGTTGCAAGTACGAGAGCAAGTATCCTATTTACCTGGTGATGTCCGCCTAGATCGACACTACAAGGGTCGGGACTTGTTGCGGGTCATGACCTCCATTCGCAAAGATGGATCCTTTCAACAAGCAACCGACATTGCCGATTTTTTGGCACTCGACCTCTCGCGACGCGTCCGATCGATGTCTACTGGAATGCGACAGAAACTAGCGTTAACTCTTGCACTTGCCAATCAGGCCCCGTTGATTATTCTCGACGAGCCAACTTCCAATTTAGATCCGACAGTTCGACAACAGGTAATCGAGTTGTTGCAACGGCGGAAACAAACTGGACAGACGATTCTATTCTCCTCGCACATCCTCGACGAAGTCGAAACCGTTTGTGACCAAGTTGCTATTTTGAAAGACGGCCAACTGGCATTGACGGAAAAAATTTCCAACATTCGGCAAACTCATCGCATACATGCTCGAGCCCCACAACCGCTGCCACCTCCACCCAAAGATCTCGAAAAACAAATCAGCGTTTCATATCCCAAACTTGACAGTAACGGCGACCAAGAGCAGATCATTATTGAAATCAAAGGCGACCTGCAACCAGCCTTCGAGTGGCTCAGTCACGTTGCCCTCAAGAACGTGTCCATCGAACCTAGTCGTTTGCGCAGCCTCTATGAACAGATCCATTCAAATCATGAGATTCCCAGCTCATGATTCATTTAATACGGCATTATTTGCTCAAATCACGACTACTATGCATCGCCTGCAGTCTGGCTATTCTGTTTTTCATCTACATGCGCATCTGGGCAATCACGTTTTTTGATGCAGCACGATTTAAGCAGGTTATTGAGTTTTTCAAGGATTTTGAAAAATTTTCAGCCGTGCCGTTTGCACAATTAATAACGTACACTGGCCGCGTCGCACAAGCATTCAATGAACCCGTTATCATTACCATCATTGTCATTTGGGCCATCTCACGAGGATCTGATTGCGTCGCTGGACAACTCAATCGCGGGACGCTCGAGATGCTATTAGGGAACCCTATTTCGCGACGACGAATCTATTGGGTACAAGTCCTAGTGACCACAACCGGAACTTGCCTACTGGCAAGCCTCGCCTGGACTGCTATGGCGTTCAGTGTTTATACCAATACGGTTACCGAAACCATCGAGCCACCCTCACTGGAGATTCCCGGAACTCCGTTTTCAATTCCACTCTCGTTGGCTGAACCTGAAATAGTCGAGAAGCCGATGTCCGAATTTGTTGACATAAATCAGTTTTGGCCTGCGATCACTATCTTATTTGCAATGGGTTTCTTTGTGGCTGGTTTTGCGATGATGGTTTCTAGTTTGGACCGCTACCGCTGGCGAACAATTGGAATCTGTATCGCGTTTGTTGTAATCCAACAAATGATGCGGATCTTGGGGATGGCAAAACCCGAGTATAATTTTTTGTTAAATTACACATTTTTCAATCCGTTTGACCCAGAAGGATTGGTGCACATTTATGTAAACCAACCCGAACTATACTGGGATTTCTGGTTATATCATGGCGATGAAATCCATCGACTCAGCGGTCTAGGCTGTCATCTGGTCTTAATTGGATTAGGTCTGTTGATGTACATCATTGGTGACCAAGTGTTCACTCGACGGGATTTACCAGCACCGGTATAAGCCCCGCCATGTTGATGTATGTCTATGGTAAGGCAGTCGATTATGCGAAGATGTTGTTTGCAGGTAATGCCCTACGGTTAGCCCCATAGAACAACTGGATCATTTTTAGCTCTAGCAGATCGTGTCCGTAGCCTATGTTTTATTTTGGTAAGAAACCCACCGACGATGCCATCCGTAGTTACCTCAATCAATGTCAAGACATCGATTTCAATTACGCCTATGTCGGCTGCACTACAGATTTGATTGACCACGGCAACGCTCCACCCGGTTTTCGGCTCGATCGTTACAGCATTGTTCTAGGCGAAGGCGAGGACATTTTCCAGCAAGGTTCAAAAGCTATTTGTAAATGGGAAATGTTTAACCACGCAATGGCCACATTGAAATGGCACGACACTCCAATTCAAAGCGGTAACATGGTCGCCGTTCTATTTAAAGTCCTAACACAATGGTCTGCAAACCCGGCACGCATCGTATATACGTTAAACGCTGAACGCGACGGCGGAAGATATCGACAATTTGGTTTCGCTTACGGTACGGTTCCTGGGCATATCGAAAAAGGAGAAGAGTGTTTTCAGGTTGACTGGGATCAAGAGTCGGATATTGTACGATTTCGCATTACCGTTATTTCTCGTCCCGGATCATTGTTATCACTACTGGGGAAACCGATTGTAAATTTTCAACAGAAACGCTTTCGGAAATTAGCGGGCCAAGCAATGGTGGCGGCTGTAACGGCAACAAGTTCAGAAATTAAATAGTCACGATGAGGCCGCCACCCAATTTTGGATAATGGCTGAAATTTGACAACCACTATGATCACACCGCTGCCATTAATGATACTCATGCTAGCCATATTGCTAGTCGTTCCTTTAGGAATTCATATCAGTTTTAGGGCGGAATTACTGACTGCTAATCAACGTATTCGACACATTACGTGGAGGCTTTGGATTTGCTGCTCCCTACCCGCTGCTATTGCCACCAGCAGCATGCTTTTGTTTTATCCTGCAAATAAAGAGGACCTTGCATACCGAGCGGCGTCCTGGATAGGTGGAGTTTCGTGGTTTGTGTTTACATTGTGGATGTTCGTTCTTGGGGGAGCGTCTCTATGGCACTTTATCACAACCCTCTTCAAAAATAAAATTACTCAGCAAAGGGTTCCATGGGAGCGCTTGCCCGTTGCCGGTGGATGGTTGTTTATCGCAGTCGGGGGACTGTGGTTCACTAGCTTGATCGTCGGGAAATCGCCCTGGGACTATGATCTGCGATTCACCATGTTGACTGCTCTGCATTTTCATTTTGCTGGCTTTGCTTTACCAGTCCTGACGGGTCAATTAATTCACTTTTCCCAAGAAAACAAACTAGCAGTAACAAAAGTGCTGCTAATCACTTGCCCGATTTTGTTAGTCAGCATTCCGTTTGTAGGAATCGGTATTGCCGGCTCACCAATCATTGAGATCGTCGCTTCGATTTCACTATTAACATGTTGTATTCTGATGGCGGTTTGCCAGATCTATTGTGCCGGATTCATAAAATCGCATGGCGGATGGTTACTCTCAATATCTGCAACGGCGTTGATTGCTAGTTCCATCATGGCGATTATCTACGCAATGGGAGAATATACTGGCAATCAATCACTCTCAATTCCAATCATGATTATGTCTCATGGTGCGCTCAATTCCCTAGGTTTCTCGCTGTTGGGGCTCGTCGGCTGGACAATTTGTCAGAAAAAGTCGAAATAACATGTTATCAACGCTGCAACGGTTACAGTTATAGGTACCAAGTAATTGTTATAGCCTTGGTGTCTGGAGTTCAACGATGTGGCCAACTA
>DTSG01000470.1 GCA_012965455.1 Planctomycetaceae bacterium
AACGTTTCCATGGCCACATCCCAATATGACCCTTGCGCCCAGTCTATTTGCTCCATGAAGTAGTGAAGCTGAGTGCCAAATAAGAGTGCAGGTGTCGATGAGGATCGAAGGACACCTGACAACAAGAAGTGTTCGCCGCCCTCGAGCGACGACGGTGAGGCACTCGCTAATGGAGTCGGTTCCGTCGCTGATGCGGGGGCTAACGGAACCGGTAGGATGGATTCAGCTCTAAGTGGTTTAGGATCGTAGACGGGTAATTTCTCAAACCAAGTCGGATTGCCATTAGAATAAACGACGCTACTTGGCGTTTGTGAGTATTCGTCGCCAATCGCCATTTGAATAATGCCGGCGCCAGTTAACGGCGGAGACTTTGGTTCTTTCGGTTGACAAGGACCGATGAGGTAAAGAGCGCGGGCCGCTCGTGTCAATGAGACATACAGGACACATAGACTCTCGTTAACATGCTCCGCTATTGTGCTCATGCAGGCGTCGCGATAGCGACTGGGCAGTAATTCTTGGATTTGGGTACTGCGGTACATAAAAACATCGGTGATCTCTTGGGTCTGTGGGTTTCGGGTCACCGCGTAGGTTGGCGCCCGAGGAGCCAATGCCGATTCTAGCGTTGGCAAAATCACCGCGTCAAACTCCAACCCTTTGGATTGATGAATAGTCATAACCCTAACTCGAGAAGCTTCCGGGTCACTAAACCGCTCATTTTCCACGGCTTCGATAAACTCGTCGAATCTAAAACTGAGTGAAAACGTAAATGCATCCGCAAATGCCAGCAAGTGTTCAAGTCGTGTAAATTGAACTCTGTTGACGTGGGGTTCCAAGGTTAGTACAAGTTCGGTCAAAACCGAATGAAAACCGCTGGCCGCGATCCTACGCCGGAACTGT
Source organism: Planctomycetaceae bacterium (assembly GCA_012965455.1). Taxonomy (GTDB): domain Bacteria; phylum Planctomycetota; class Planctomycetia; order Pirellulales; family Pirellulaceae; genus UBA721. Next base: position 898 of record DTSG01000470.1, read on the forward strand.
AGCGATGAGGCGAACGCGATGTTACCGTCCGCGGACTCAGTCCCATAGCCAAACAGCTCAGCCAATGGCGAGTGGGATACGTGAAATTGAGCAACACTGTTTGCTGGATGTTCGATCAGCGTCAGCGCGGAGAGAATAAGTTGAACGGCGCTGTAGTTACTAAGTGGGTTACCCCCATCCTCGCTAGAAGCAATGCCACGGGCCGCCAATAAATGAATTAGCACAGCGATTGAGTCATTGGTACGAACTAGTATACCAATTTCCATTTCCCGGTTGGCTGCCAGCAACATTTCTGTTTTGTCTACGGCAAGTGACAAACAAAAATCCAAACGTTCTCTTTTGTCATTTCCGACTTCTGAGTTAATATATTCAACATATCCGTCGTGCTCTAAAACGGGCGTTAAGGGTACAAAGTCTTGCTGCCAGCGCGCCAGTGTATCTGCATGAACGCTGGGATTCGGGTGTGCGTCAAGGTTTTTGAATATATCGTTTACAAACTCAACAATGACCCTTGAGGAACGATAACTTTCCTCAAGAGTATCCGAGCAAATATCATTTAGGCTTGATTCTAACCTCTCAAATATCTCTCGCCGCCCGCCCCTCCAACCATAGATAGCTTGCTTCACGTCACCTACACAAAAAAACGAACTAGCGAGTTGTTGAGAAATTGAAAGCGCTAGGGGTTCGACAATATTCCACTGTGGAAGGGAAGTGTCCTGAAATTCGTCTAATAGCAAGTGAGCGATAGTCCCATCCATTCGAAACGCCGATTCAAAGTTGCGTCCACCACGTGCTAACAACCTCGGAACGTCGCTGAATTCTAGTCGATTGGTTTTCCGTTTTATCCGGTCTAATATGGCAGCGTATTTCGACAATACCGAAAAGGTCGCTTGTGTCTGGTTTTCAAGTTCGAGAATTTTCAAAGCAACTACATGGTTTGTCAAGGAACGATACGCGTCGACGAGTCTGTCCGGTAATGGTTTTCGAGAGAACGTACGGTCACCAGCGAGTATTTTTTTAAACAGACCCCCCTTGAGCGCAATGTCCCAGTCATTTGCCCGAATCGCTACAAGGTCAGTAGTCATTGTTTTAAGAAATGGGGCACAGTCGTCATTTGCCAGTTGATTAGTAATCGCCGCCACGGCAGCAGATATCTGCTCGTCACTCAACAGCTGCGTGGCAGATTCTCCTCGCAAGTCGCTGCTCCAAGCTGTTGCTGTAGTCTGGTAGAATGGTGAAATCAAACTATTGATAGTGTGTTCTAGGGAACGCAAAATACTGCGATTATATTTTCCCTTATTGATGAATCGCATTAGCCTAGCTGACTCAGTAGCGCTTAATTGTCCCAGCAATTCTATAATCGCGCGGTGTTTCTGATCCGCCTGCTCTCCAGCAGTCGCGATGGACCAATCAGCCCCAATTTCAAACTCATAGGCGTGATTTGTCAGAAGTTTGGCAAAATAGGCGTCCAAAGTGCTGACATTGATGCGGTGCAAGTTGCAGGATAAAAATGATAGAGCCTCACCAAAGCGTTCCGCACTGGTTTCGTCAATCTCAAGTTCGGAACTTAGTTTAATTGCTTCTGTCTCTGAGGTGGTCGCGGCAGCCAACCGTTGAAATATCCGTTCTAGGATTTCGCCGGCGGCTTTTCGAGTAAACGTAGTTGCTAAAAGCTCCTGCGGCGGTATGCTGTTTAAAATCAATAGAATATATCTATTTGATAATTGAAAGGTTTTGCCAGTTCCCGCTGACGCACGCAACAAAACATTACTGAATGTCATTCGATTGGTTCCCCCTCAATGATCGCGCTAGGTTTGTCCAGGGCGGTGTCCCCTAGCAGGTAAGAGAAATCGCTAAAGAAGGTTGGCTTCATGTCGTTACGCAGTTCGAATTGGTTTCCATTGATGGCTTGCATCACATCTAAGGCAACTAGATCAGCGGTTTCCAACTGATCTAGGTCCCACTCGGCGAAATACTCGCCAATGGCATTCAGATCGTTGCAGATATTGATGTAACCCAATCGAACGTTCGCGGACTCCGTAACGGATCTGGCAAGATGGCGGTACAGCGGAAGTTGCAGATCTTTCCAATATGGAACGTCCTTACAGTTGTGAATCTTCTCTGGGCGATGGCAGGTCTCGGAGGACTTATAGTCAAAAATGGACCAACACGAAGTCTCCGCATGATAGTCGATTCGATCAATTCGCCCACGGACAATCAGGTTCGGGTGTTCCACGGAAATTGGCACTCCGGGGCTACAGTTGAACTCAGTTTCGATCATCTCCCATCCGTCGGCTATCCACGCCGCTTGCCAACGCGAAAAAGCGCGGAGCCGATTGTTTAATTGTGAAATCTGAATCTGGATAACTCCATAAGAATATTCGCCGTAAATTCTGTCAGCTCGTGTCTGCAGCCGCGATTCTAAATATCCGTAAATAGCGTCACAATCGGTACTGCGACTCAAGTCAGACTGGCCAAAGTCGTGCAGGGAATCATGTAGTAAATTACCAAACGCCAATGCGGATAGTTCACGCGAATCATCAGTTACAGCGCCAAGCTCCAAAATATGTTTAAGATAATATCGCGTTGGACAACTAAGGTAATCTCTGAATTCCGTGACGGTAAATTCTGTCTTATCTACCTTGGTAAACTCTATATCTAGTACAGTTGCAGGGTCTGGAGCTACGGTGTATATGGGCGAAAGGGACGTCTCCTCGGAGTTAATATCTGAGAAATCACTTAGCCTTTCTGCTATTTGCTGTGCATCGCCAGTGAGCGCGATTCGACTAGGCCACAACGGCATTCCCGCAGCGTCGGTTCTTTTACAGAAAAACGCCACCGTCTTACGACTATTGACCAAAAGAGCCGTCGTATAAGCGTCGCGGGCAAACCGCCTTGCATTGTCCACGAGCCCCAGCGACGTCCGCAGTGAGTTTGGAAGAAAAAGATCTGATGTAATGGAAGATGGTATCGTCCCCTCATTGAATCCAGTAACTAGAACATTGGATTGTTCTCCCCAAACCACGTCAAGCCAACCGGTTATCACAACGCCCGTTGTAGGCTGAATTGTCTCGAATTGATTGCTGGCGAGTTCGAGTGTTAGATTAATAAATTCGTTGACGTCGCAATCCGTCTGAAAGGAGTGGTCGGCATCTGCGAGTTGGGAAAGCGATTGTGAAATTGCTCGAGTCCCACAAAGTACGGCTGTGTATTGTGGGTTATGCTTTTCTACTAACTGCTGCCCATATACGACATTGAGCATCTCCAAAATCGCTGTGCACCAATGTGATAGCCGTGATGGTCCAGACGACAACGGCATTACCAATTCATCCAATGTCTGTAGAGCGACCGCGAGCTTTGCGAATTTACCCTCTAACCCACGTAGTCGTCCGGTTTGACTTGGTAGGTGCTTTTCGTGAAAATCATCGCTCATAGATATTAAATCACCGACGATACCAGAATCGCTTAGATATTGTTGAATGTCCGGCAAACGAATCAATGACGAAAACGACTGATAACTATTTGTTTGAACAAAGTTGCCGAGAAGTCGCAATGTGGAAACGACAATATTGTCATGAAGCGGACGCCCTCTGAGTGAACTCACAGGAGTAGACTGCCTGTCAAAGAGACGTAGAATGTATGGCTCGTCGTTGGTATCCGGACAGGCTATCACGAAGTCATGTTGGCTGTTTCCCATAGCCGAATACTCAGCAACAACATTCGCACAGGCCAACGCTTGCGCATTTGGAGACTCCACCATGGTGAGCTGCTGCGCTGATATTTCAACCGGCTGCTCATGCCATGCGTTTGTATTTAATGCACCATTGCCATGGAATCGGTTCAATTCACTTTCTGGAGCAAATGTGAGGACTGTCAAGTTGTCCGAAACGGCGTTTAGCATTCCTTGGATAGTTTGATTTATGTCGACACAACCGGCAACGATGACCTCCTTATCCGTGGAGCATTCAGATTGTTTTACAGCGATCATTCGCGCGGTCTGAATGTCCCAAAATCCTAACCGGTCCACTTCATCGTGATAGGCCCGCTGTAGATCGGCGAGCTGCTGCCAACGCTTAACCTCGGCCGAATGTCCGGATCGCTGACAATACTCAACAACAGATTGAAAATCCTGTAGATCGCCTGCCAATTCAGTATGCAATGTTGCCAGTGTTTCGCCGATTGCATGCCACGGCGCAAAGTTCTCCAAGTGCGGTGGTGCCGGAAAAACACGATCCAACGTCTGGTTGATAGCAGCCTTGCGAGCCACATCAGTCCAGAGTAGCGATTGCAACGATGACGAAGCAGTTGGTCGGGCGGTATATAAGTATTCCGGAAGGTGGCCGAGGGTTACAGCCGTTGGCGGAAAAAACAAAAGCTTGCTTGACTGGCAATGGTCAACCAGTCGCACTAAAAGTGATTTAACCGCCGTTGCTGCCGGTAATACAATAATCGTGCCACTCAAATCAAGACTGGCGTCGTTTGTATATTGCGATGTCAGCCAATCGGTAAGCGACTCAATAGGTGGAGTATCCCAACCTAGATATACATGTTTTTGATTATTCAAGCCGCGGTGCGCCATTATCCGATATGTTACTCATTAGAAATTGAGTCCATCCACCTTTTTACCTTTTGTTCCAAAGTGTCAGTGGAGCTTACTACAAACAATCGAGAGTCGTGAGATTTAATATTGATCTGTATTGTAATATATTCACGAGGTAAACAGTCAACCACACGATCCGCCCATTCAATAAACACATAGTGTTTCGATTGGTACATTTCTTCCGGACCCAACTGGGAGAACTCGTCGGAATCCGCTAGACGATAGGCGTCTAGGTGATATATCGATTGCGTGCCAACGTATTCATTACACAACACGAACGTGGGACTAGTAATTGAGTTCGCTGTTATTCCGCTAGCTAGCCCAACGCCCTGAACGAATGCAGTCTTTCCCGCACCGAGTGTTCCTAGCAGAGCGATTGTCGTTCCCTCAGGTATGCTTTTTACGAACCGTTCGGCCAATTTATGCGTGTCCGCTAAACTTTGACTTAAATAGGTATGTTCCATATTATCTTCTCTTGGTGCTCTTAATGGGAATAACCACGAATATCCAATGGCTTTGTTTCTCCGGATTCGGTCAACAACAGAAACTCCGGATTTTGGGTAACGTAGCCAATCTTCGTGATGGGAATAACGCCAGCGTTGTTCTCTAGATGCCCAGCGTACTCCGAAGACGCAGTAAATAGTAACTCAAAATCTTCACCATCGTAAAGCGCCGCCTCGACAGCCGTTTGGCCATTCACCAGATGTTTAGACGTGGGAATATCGGACTCAATAAGTGTCGCCCCGTAATTACCGGCGGATAGGATACTATGCAAGTCTATCACTAGACCATCGGTAATATCCGTAACGCTATGTACATCCGCATTGTCTCCTAGGATTTGACCGAGCTCGACGCGAGGTTCAAATGTCAAGTGGTGCCCACGGCGACTACCACCGAGGGCACCCGAAACAAAAATATGATCATTCGCGTCGGTTCCAAATCGAAATCGTAATTGTTCCTGTTTGGCTTGTCCCAGAACAGTCACGTTAATGGCCAGCGGGCCATCATGTGAAATAAAATCGCCGCCGACAATTGAGCAATTATAGGAGTTAGAGATTGACAGCATTCCATCGTACAGTTGTTTGAGATCATTGAGCCTGAATGACTTAGGGGCGACGATTGAAATAATAACGTACGTTGGTAACCCACACATAGCCGCAATATCGCTGATACTCGCCCCGACACATTTGCGACCTATCAAATTCATGGGGGTTGACGCTATGTCAAAGTGAACCCGATCTACGAGGCAGTCGCTTGTTACGAGCTGTTTCATGCCGGACGGAGTAGCAAAAACCGCAGCATCATCCCCAATGCCAGGATTGGTGCAAGTTTGCTCATCCAGAGTCGTTTTAAGCCAGTCTATGAATTTGCTTTCCATGTGGCCATTTAACACTTTTGCGGGCACAATGAAAAGGCCTCAAGCAAAACCCGTGGGTTTGCCCCCGCTGCAGTAGGTTCGAGAACGCTCTACTGCTGAAATAGTTCACCGTAAAGAAAATCCTCATTACGATAAATATAGAAGGGCATCGGTTTCCTAGTTTGAAACATTTCCGTGTTGAGGACGTAGTTCAGATTTTCAAACGTAACGGTTTCCCATTTATGGAGGCCCAATAGAATATCGCCGGTTCTCAGACCCTCTTCTGTGGCGGGGCTGGCAGCTTTTACTGCGGTGATCTTCAGACCACCGCGATAGTTATTTTGTTTATTTACCGCCTTGAACTTAATCGGTTCGACACGAATTCCAATTTCCTCCCAAGCGCGAATGGATAGAACATCGTCTTTCGGCAAGATATCCTGCATCGATAGATAGAGCACACGCGATGTTCCAGTTCGTTCAACGGTGACCTCGATCTTGTCGCCTCGTTGTGACTGCAGCAATTGCTGATATACAAACGCCGGCCAGCCAATAGCATCACCATTGACGTGTGTAATGACGTCATCTTTTTTCAATCCCGCGTTGCTGGCGAGACTGTTTCGACTGACGTCAGCGACAGTGACCCGTGGTGAACGCTCTTGAAAAGTTACGGCCAAGTTTAGTCCGACATCGATGCGTTGCTGGCTACGATTCATGAGAATTTCCTTGGCAACGGCCATCGCGCGATCCATGGGAATTGCAAACCCAATCGACTGCGCCCCGACTCGAACGGCTACGTTTACGCCAATCGCATCGCCCTGAATATTAATCAACGGCCCGCCTGAATTGCCGGGGTTAATACTCGCATCGGTTTGTATCAAATTTTCATAGAACTGGTTCGTATTCACCTCGACACGTCGATGCAGAGCACTGATGATTCCACGGGTAATTGTGTCTGCATAACCATAAGCATTACCAATAGCAATGACCGTTTCCCCGAGCATCAAATCTGAGGATGTTGCCAACGTCATTACTTGAAAATCTGTGTCCGGGATGATCCGCCAGCGCGTTCAGCTTAACCTGAATATTGTTAATACCAGCAATCACATGATAGTTCGTTAAGATATATCCGCTGGGATCGATAATCAAACCAGTGCCCATCCCATTAACCTGCGAAGCCGCGCGGTGTCCGGGAAACGATTTTACCGCCGAGCTCTTTTTACCGCTAATATTGACGACAGACGGAGCTGCCTTCTGCACAGCCAATACAATCGGGGAATATCGGCTCGCAGGCTCCTGAG
>DTSG01000471.1 GCA_012965455.1 Planctomycetaceae bacterium
GACCACGACTCGCACGATGACCACGACTCGCACGATGATGAACATGCCGCTGCTGATGCTGATGACCCAGAAGACGATTTTATGTTCGTTGACCACGAAGTCAGTATGGAAGATGGTAGCCATTGCCACCGCACGGGACGATATCCTCGATTCTTCCAAGCATTATCGTTGTTCTGTTTCAGCATGCTGGGCTTGGTTCTTGCTGGAAACGTAGCAATGACCTTTGTGTTTTGGGAATTAGTTGGGATTTGTTCTTATTTTCTGATTGGTTTTTATGTTGAACGAAAAAGCGCATCAACCGCAGCGAACAAAGCCTTTATTGTGAACCGCATCGGTGACTTTGGGATGATTATCGGACTGATGATTTTCTGGACTGGCTTCGGGACGTTTAACTATGGTGATGACGGCGACGAAAGCGGCTTGTTCAGTCAAATGGAGGCAGCCACCGTTCATCACGTTGAAGCTCACGACGGTGTTGATAGCTCTAGTGTGCCTGCGGTTGTGCCAGCGAAACTTGTTTCCGCATTTTATGAACAAGAAATCAAAGATCACCGAACCCAACACGGAGTCAGTACGGAGCAAGCGATTGCTGAATTGCAACACGAGCGGGTTGAAAACGGAGAATCTCCGCTGGGCTATTGGCTGATGATTATCGGTGGTCTAGGTATCTTCTGTGGCTGTATTGGTAAGAGTGCCCAGTTCCCCTTACATGTTTGGCTGCCGGATGCAATGGAAGGCCCAACTCCCGTTTCCGCTTTGGTCCATTCAGCGACGATGGTGGCTGCTGGTGTGTTCTTGGTTGGCCGGTTCTATCCCATGTTTGTCCCCGAGACGTTGTTGGTCATTGCCATTATTGGAACGATCACTTTGTTTATCGGGGCAACGATAGCCATTACAGCGAACGACATCAAGAAAGTACTCGCTTACTCAACTATTTCCCAGCTGGGCTATATGATCATGGCTCTAGGCGCAGGTGGTTGGGTTGCTGGATTATTACACTTATTCACTCATGCGTTTTTCAAGAGTTTGCTATTCATGGGTTCCGGTTCGGTAATTCATGCTGTGCACACCAACGACATGCGTGAAATGGGTGGTCTCCGTAAAAAGATTCCTGTAACCGCATACACGATGTTCGTTGCCTGCTTAGCAATTGCAGGTGCGGGGATTCCGTTTGTAATTGGCACCAGTGGCTATTACTCGAAAGACTCGATTCTCGAGCAAGCTTTCAGTTGGGGACAACAAAATGGCTTTGCCTTCGGCGGTATATTCTTCTGGGTGGCGACTGCGAGTGCAGCGATTACTGCTTTTTACATGTTCCGTATGTGGTTCATGACGTTTGCCGGTAAGCCTCGTAATGAAGAACGGTACGCTCACGCTCGCGAATACCCCAACATGGTATATCCATTGGTAATCTTGGCTGTGTTTGCCATTGCTGTAGCCTGGCCCAACCCACTGCAAAAGGGATTTGACTTGAGCACGTTACTTGAAGCCTCACGACCAGCGACTATTAGCGGCACAACGTTAAACGGTTCTGTGGCGGCGATCGTTGTACCTGATGAACACTTAAGCCACATGGATGCCATTAAGACGCCCGTGACGTTGTTAGCAACAGTGACTGGAATTATTGGTATTTTGCTAGCGGCGTTTATGTACGTATTGCCTGGATCACGAGGACTGGTAGCTGCAGAGATGGCTGCTAAATTCAAGTGGATTCATAACTTCCTGCTCAATAAATGGTGGTTTGATGAATTGTACGAAGTGATTTTTGTGAAGCCGTCCCAAATGATTGGCAGATGGATCAGTTGGATTGATCTGAATATTTTGGACTCCATTATCCACTTCTCTGCTCGGGCCACGAAAGCTGTAGCGAGATTTTGGGAGCGACTGGCGGATCAAATTATTGTTGATGGATCCGTTAACTTGATAGCTCGCTGGATTTACCAAGCAGGCGTTTCGCTACGTCGGGTACAAACTGGGAGTTTAAGACAATATGTGCTGTTCATTGTCATTGCGGCGATTACGATATTTGTCCTTGTCAGCTTCATGTGGGACCCTGTTTCCATTGCCGGACATTAGTCATTCAACATTGCAAAACATTTACTTACAAATTTATTGACCTTTTATTTCATTTGAAAAACACTTTCCCATCACGTACGGGAAATAAACAAAGAGCTTCGAAGAGTTTCGAAGATACACGAGAGATAAACTATGGACTTTTTTAACAGTATTACGCTCATTGTCTTTTTGCCAACAATTGGCGCCCTCGCTTTAGCCTTCTTTCCGAGTCTCAAGGACGAAGAAGGTGTTAACGAAGCGGAGAACAAGAATCTATTGTTGATGGCGACCTTGGCAATCACCTTAATTACGTTTGCCGTCACGGTAGGTGTATTTTTGCTGGGCGGTGACGATCGGTTCCATTCCAATACGGCCGACATGCAAAAGGCGTTTAGCGTGGATTGGATTCCCGCATTCAACATCCATTTTGCAATGGGCCTTGATGGCATTAGCTTTCCGCTCATCATGCTTACGACGGGAATCAGTGCATTGGCCGTCGGTGCAAGTTGGTCGATCAAAAAACACTTGAAAGCTTATTGTATTTTATTCCTGCTGCTGGAAACTGGAATGCTGGGTGTCTTCTTGGCGCTTGACTTCTTCCTGTTTTACGTTTTTTGGGAAGTCATGCTACTGCCGATGTATTTCTTGATTGGCATTTGGGGTGGGCCGCGGCGAGAATACGCAGCAATCAAGTTTTTCCTGTACACACTGCTTGGGAGTGTGTTGATGCTGATTGCAATTCTTGTACTGTACTATGCTAGTGACCTGACAAAATTGGACGCAGGCACGCTTGCTACTCTAAATTTAAATGAGAGTGTGGTGTCTGAGGTCCTAGCGATTCAGGCAGATAGTGATGGAAACCATGCACCCATGCACACGTTTAATTTATTGGCATTGGCTGAAATTGGTCAAAATACCGATTGTTTTAGTCCCACAGTTCAATGGTGGTGCTTCTTGTTACTATTCATTGGCTTCTTAGTCAAAGTACCATCGATACCGGTGCACACCTGGTTACCGGATGCGCACGTGGAAGCTCCGACTCCGATTTCGATGATTCTAGCTGGTGTGTTGTTGAAAATGGGTGGATACGGGATCATCCGAATCTGCTATCCGATCTGCCCGGTTGGTGGCCTAGAACTTGCATATCTGGTATGTGGGTTAGGTGTGGCCAGTATGGTTTATGGTGCGTTTGCAGCATTAGCTCAAAAAGACTTCAAACGGATGGTTGCCTACAGTTCGGTTAGCCATATGGGATATGTCGTTCTAGGCTTTGGCGTCTGGACGCTCATGGGCGATGGTGATTATTGGAAAATGGGGATCAACGGTGCCCTGTTCCAAATGATTGGTCACGGTATTTCCTCAGCTGGTATGTTCTTTATGGTTGGAATTATTTACGACCGAGTGCACCATCGAAACCTCGACGAGTTCGGCGGGCTCTATGGGCTGATGCCAAAATACACGGCGCTGGCCATGGGTCTGTTCTTTGCCGGCTTAGGTCTGCCTGGACTTTGTGGGTTCATTGGCGAAGTTCTAGTTGTGTTAAGCGTTTGGAAATTCAGTCCGTTATTGGCAATTGTGTCCGCCAGCGTCGTGATTCTCACCGCTGCTTATATTCTGTGGGCGATCCAACGTGTTTACCTTGGCCCCGAATATAAAGGCCCTCATGCGGAGGAAATATGCCCGATTAACAATCGAGAATTCTCCATCGGTGCGATTCTGTTGTCGTTGGCAATCCTCTTTGGCGTTTTTCCAAACCTAATAATTCGTTACATGGACGATACTGTCGCGGCCCAAGTTGATTCATTAAACGAGTGGCGAGTCCGATATGAAGCGAGCGTTGAACAAGACACTGCGACTGAGGTAGAAGAAGCGGATCATCCAGCGGAATCTGTTGTCACTGCACTGTCAGCAGATGTTGTATTGACGGATGTTGCGCACCCGCTCAGTTCAATGATTCGCAATGAAGCAGCTGTAGTTGTGAGCGTAAACGAACAACAGTAATAACAGGGAAACCGAATACGACTATTTGACGGTCAAAAGATCACAATAACCTAACAAAGCAAGTTATGAATTTTCAATCTCTTATCACAGACTTAACCGCAGACTCGCAGAACAGCATCATGTTGTTCATGCCAGAGATTTGTTTGAGTCTGTTTATCTCGCTCTTTTTATTGGTGCGGCTGATGTCTCGTCGTATCGATCTGTTTTGGGTTGCTTTGGTTGGAGCGGTCGCTGGGTTAATCTCAAGTCGCCCTTGGGAGCTTGGGTCAGAAGAATTAATTGGCAGCGAACTATTTACCGGACTGTTGGTTCATGATGGATTAACAGTTGCGATGCGGACGATCTTGATGGGTTTCTTGGTAATGTTCTTGATCTTCACCAAAATTTCTGGCATTCCTGATCGCGAAGATGGAGCGGATATTTATACACTCATTTTCGGTGCGACCCTAGGAATGTGCTTGATGGTTTCAGCGAATCATCTTTTGGTTGTATTCCTAGCCATTGAAATGACCAGTGTGCCATCCTATGTATTGGCTGCTTTGATGAAGGGTCGCCGCCGTGGTAGTGAAGCCGGTCTCAAGTATGCCATTTATGGTGCCGGTGCCGCCGGGATTATGCTCTATGGCATTTCGTTATTAGCGGGTTTAACTAGTTCAGCGCATTTACCAACGATTGCTTTGCAATTAGCGGAAATTTTGCCGAACATGTCAGCATCAGAACAAGCGGTTCTTTGTTTGAGTGCTGTTATGATCGCAGCTGGCGTGGCCTTCAAGTTGTCAGTCGTTCCATTCCATTTTTGGGCACCTGATGTGTTTCACGGTGCCTGTGCTGAAGTCAACGCATTTCTCAGTATTGCCTCGAAAGCAGCAGCGCTGGCACTGTTGTTGCGATTGGCTGTTGGTTTGGGCTCCGTACCATTGGAAACGGTAGCTGACAGGGCCGAATCTCAGGGAGCAGCTGCAAATGTACAATTGCTCGACATACAGCAGACGAGACCAGTAGCTATTGTTGAAGATGTCGCTGATGACGAGGCGGTTGATTCGGCGGTTGCTGCAGTTGAAACAACAGACCAGTTTGACGATCGAATTGCTCGCAAGGCAGCGAAGGACGCTCAGTTAGCACCGGTTCGCAACTTCATTGCTCTGTTGGTAGCATTCTTTGCCGTCATTACAACGACATTTGGTAACCTGGCTGCGTACGGCCAAACAAATATTAAGCGGATGTTGGCCTATTCAACGATAGCTCATGCGGGCTACATGATTATGGCAATTTGTCCGCTAATGGCGTTGTTAGGCGTTGACTCGTCGGGAGCCGAGAATGCGGCAAGTGCGTTGTTGCAATACATTGTCGTTTACGTATTCATGAACTTGGGTGCGTTTGCGATTATCGCATTCCTGCGAAACTATATCGGCAGCGAAGAGATTTCAGATTATTCAGGTATGATCAAAACACGCCCCGCCTTGGTTATTTGTTTAGCTTTGATCTTCTTTAGTCTCGTTGGACTTCCGCCGCTGGCGGGCTTCTTAGGGAAATTCGCAATTTTTGCTTCGATCACGGAAGCTTATACCGCCACCACGCAAACCTATTTATTGGTTATCTTAGTGGTGGCTGGACTTAATACTGCGATCAGCCTGTTTTATTACCTAGCAGTTATCAAAACGATGATCATGGGTGAGCCAACCACTGCCAAGCCTGTCGGAAACCTGGAAGTAGGCAAGATTGAAACAGCCTATGTGATCGCCATTACCGCTCCCACTGTACTGCTTATTGTGTGTTGGGAATCGGTTGCCCATGTTGCTCAACAAGCTGTCGTTTGGTTTATCGCTTAACGTAAAGAAGAACACATTATGAACAATACCATAGATATATTGAATCGACTTTTAGGTGTCCATAGTTCTTCGTTGGCATCCTACATGGCATTCGTTTCGCCGTGGGTTGATGATGGCGAGCAAGAATCGCTGGCGACGGTCATGGATGTGGTAGAAGACCAAAACCGTACGATAAAAGCGGTTGGCGAATTGATTTTAGACCAAGGTGGAGTTGTTCAAGCTGGCGCTTTTCCGCTGACCTTTACGAGCCTGCATGACACTTCGTTGAATTATCTATTGCGGCTTTTAGTACGCGCACAATCTGACGATATTTTATTGATTAAGAAATGTGTTGCTTCGTTGGATGAACATACTGTCGCACGAGCGCTCGCAGAAGAAGCATTGGGCAGCGCCCAAGGGCACTTGGAGCTATTTGAAGACCTGTTGTCGTCTGAACCGCAGGCGACTGCCTAGGGCGTCCACCTGCGTTAACCGCCGGATTCGGAGTAAACTTCGACCGCAAATCGAGTGCTCGCTCTACGCTCCGCTTTTGGTATTGTCGTCGTTCCCGCCTAGTCGTTTAAAGAGATCGCAGGCGTTTTGGGTTGATTGTATGCCGATCTCTTCAAGTGAAACACCGCGGACGTCGGCGACGCACTGGGCGGTATGAACTATCATGGCGGGATGGTTTGGCCGTTTGCTACGGTAGGGGTGCGGCGACAAATATGGACAATCGGTTTCAAGTAAAATACGGTTCGCTGGGATCATGGCTGCTACTTCTCGCAGGGCGTCGTTTTTCTTAAACGTAACCATTCCGGCAAAAGAGATGTACATGCCGAGGTCAAGGCAGTTGCTTGCCGTCACGCTGTCACCGGTGAACGAGTGCATGACGCCCCGCAGCGGCCCACGTTGCCGCGCCTTTTGCAGCATTTCTAAGATTTCCTGCTCGCACTGTCGCATATGTACAATAAACGGCAATCCGGTTTTTTGCGAAGTGCGTAAGTGTCGGTCAAAATACTTTTGCTGCAGTTCAAAGGGAGCGTAATCCCAGTAGCGATCGAGACCTGTTTCACCTAAAGCAACAACTTTAGGGTGCTCAAGCATTGCCAGAATGCGTTCCCAATCGTGGTCGGTTGCTGTGGAGCAATAATTCGGGTGGATTCCCACGGCGGCGAAAACATTTTCGTGTTGTTTAGCGAGGTACAGGCTTTTCTGACTCGAGCCCCAAGTGCAGCCGATTGCAATTATTTTTTGCACGCCCGCGTCGAGTGCAGTTTGGATCACTAGATTCTGTCGACCATCAAACTGCTCACTTTCAAGATGAGCATGAGTATCGATAAATCGGGCCGCAGTGGGAGTTCTGGTGGTCATGTGGGATCTAATCCAAGGTCTGTTTGATTAGAGTAGCACGGCGTCTTCTGGTGGAAAGACTCCCATCACGCGTTGCGAATAATCAATGCAGGAACCGGTTAATATTCCAGATTCGTCACTAAGTAAATAGCTTGTCAGTCTTCCCACATCTTCTGGCTTCAATAGTCGACCAAAAGGCGAAGCCTTTTCAGCTTCGACGAGCCAATCTGCTGGGCTACCCTGAGATTTTTGCACAACTTGTTCATTGGGAGTGTCGGTCCAGCCAAGATTGATACCGTTAACTCGAATGCGGTGGCGGCGGAGGGCGTTGGCATTGTTTTTTGTAAGTGTGCGGAGGGCACCTTTGGTCGTGCTGTAAGAACAAAGGATATCCATACCACAAAAACCGGCAACCGATAGAATATTGACAATCGATCCTGCGATCTTTTCTCGCTGCATAATCCGCACACATTCTTGAGTTAACACAAAGGGCGCACGGACATTGACGTTCATTTGGTAGTCCCAGAATTCAACGGTTGTTTCTTCAATGGTTCCGCGATTCGTGTCGGCTGCTGCATTGATCAATCCGTCCACTCGGCCAAACCGCTCGTCACAAGCAGCTACGATCTGACGGCATTGATCGACATCATCGAGTTCAGCGGCAACGAAAATAGATTCGCACCCGAGGCGTTTAATTTCGCTGCATACCGCATTCCCGCGTTCTTGATTGCGTCCTGTTATGACGATCGCCGCTGCACCGTTCTTAGCAGCATCAATTGCACACGCTTCACCGACGCCCTGTGTGCTGCCAGTAATAATGATTGTTTTTCTTGTCAGGTCACTCATGGTCACGAAGTTACTTTCTGTGATGGAATAGTATGGGCTGAGTTTATTGTTGGTGTAGTCTCCCAAGCCGTAATGGAA
>DTSG01000472.1 GCA_012965455.1 Planctomycetaceae bacterium
CTGGGATGAATGGTCAAAGGCTTGCCCAGATAAATACGACCAGAAGCAACTCCCAAAAAAGTGGGCGAGTTTCAACGATCGCTCCGGCGGTGTAACGCTGGGCACCCTGTTCGACCTCGCCAAGCAGAGCGGTTGGGGGCGATCAATTGATTCAGAAACACCCCTTGCCTACGAGCCATTCCCGGTTGATGCACTCCCAGAGCCGTACCGTTCGCTTGTCGTTCATGGCGCTGTATCCATCGGATGTGATCCGTCACTAATTGCGTTACCACTACTCGCAACCACTGCTGGGGCCATTGGGAACACGCGGCGGATCAAACTAAAGGCCGGATGGACCGAACCCGCTATCCTCTGGGCCGTAACCGTTGCCGCGTCTGGGGACCGAAAGTCTCCCGCCTTCGATCTTGGAAATGACGGACTTTCGCAGATCGAAGACAGAGCTTGGGCTGAGTACGAGGCCAGTGAAGAGGGATACAAACGTGATCTTCAGCAGTGGAAGGACGAGGGCAAAGAAGGGCGTAAGCCGGAACCACCTACACCTAGTCGCACCACAGTCAGAGAAATCTCTATTGAGCAACTCGCACCGATTCTGTCGGAGAATCCAAAAGGGCTTGTTTTAGCAAGGGATGAACTAGCTGCATGGGCCGGGGGGTTCGATAAATACCGAGGTGGCAAGGGTGAGGAGTCCGCACATTGGCTGGAAATGTATAGGGCGGGGAAGCTAACGGTTGATCGCAAAACTGGAGATCGAAAGAGGATTCACGTTCCTAGGGCAGCCGTCTCCATTACTGGAACAATACAGCCCGGAACGCTGGGCCGAGTGCTCGGCCAACAACATTTCGAAAACGGACTTGCAGCTCGCCTGCTGCTGGCTTGGCCACCTCGCCAACTGCACCAATGGACCGAAGCTGAAGTTGGCGAGGATGTTATTATTCCGGTTCGCCGCGTATTTGATGATCTAAACACCTTAGAGATGGGCGCGGATGGATTCGGAAACTCGGTTCCGATTGACTTAATGCTAACACCGGAGGGCAAGCGGCGGTGGATCGCATTTTACAATGATCACGGCGAGGAAATCCACACCCTTGGGGATGAGCGCCTAGCCGCTGCGTGGTCAAAGCTGGAAGGAGCGACGGCCCGTTTTGCATTGATTATAAATTGCGTCCGAGCCGCCGCAAAGGATCCCACGTTGCAGGACGCGTCTGCCGTAGATAAAGAGAGCATCGAAGCAGCGATCAAGCTTGTGACCTGGTTTAAAAATGAAACCCGGCGAATTTACGGACGACTGGCGGAAAATGAAGGCACCCGTGATGCCCGAAAAGTTCTGGAGTTTATTCAAGCAAAGGGTAGCCACGCTACGGTCCGAGATTTGACCAGGGCTGGAGTCTGCGGCGGAGACCAAGGCCGCTTGGAAGAGATTCTTGGCCAGCTAGGCAAGGAGGGTAAGGGATCTTGGGTAGCTGTCCCCACCACCGGACGCGGCGGGCGCCCCACCCGCGCCTTTAAACTTCAACCTCACCGCGAAACTGACAAAACTGACAAAACCTACGGTACTGAAGGGGGTTCTGTCAGTTTCGCGGTTTCGCGGGAGAAGGAAACAAGCGCCGTAAACGCCCAAAATGAGGTTTTGCCAGTTCCGCGGTTTCGCGGTGCGACATCTGAAACGGCAATAGAGGAGGGCACGCTGTGACAGCTGGGGTGGAAATCCTCGCAGAAGCCGCTCGGCGTGGCGTGGTTCTAGCCGTTGAAGGGAACCGGCTGAACTGGAAGGCACCCTCCAGGGCCATGACGCCGGACCTCATTGAAACTCTGCGGAAAAATAAAAAGGAGATCATCGAGCTACTCCGCGAACGGGATGTTTGGGCCCGGCAACGGTGGGGTTGTCCTCCGGATGGAGAAATTATTATTTCTTTGCTCATGCCGAAGTTGTCCGGCAAAGAGGCAGAACTGCTGGTTGGATATTTTGCACATCAGCCCAACACTGTTATCCAATGGATTTGTGATCAGGCTAGTCGCTATGACCTAGCCGTACCCCATTGGAAACCACCCGCCATCCGGGAATTTGCGGCAGCATTGGATTGCCTGCTTTGGCAGTGGGCAGACGTTCTAGGACTGCCCGAGCAGGCGAGTCGCTACGAACGTGTTCAGCAAGCGATCAAGAAACTCAAAGAACTGGACGAGATCGCCCAGCA
>DTSG01000473.1:0-1465 GCA_012965455.1 Planctomycetaceae bacterium
AACGGCGCGAATTTATCAATAGTCGGTTGTTTGTCGCCAATGCCCTGCTCCGCTCGCGCCGTAAAGTGGGTGATTGCATGACCACTATATGGGATAAGCCCGGCTATAGAATTAGAGTCAACATTGTGGGCCTTCAATAATTTCTCATTTAGCCCCAGCATACTGGTTATGTACCCCCCAGCAGAATGTCCGCTGATGAAGATCAGTTTTCGCGTTCCGCCATATTTGTCGATATTATTGAATGTCCAGGCAACGGCCGCCGCTGCATCATCGAGTATAGTCGCAACTTTTACTCTTGGGCTTAAGCGGTAACCAACGGCGACGATGGCCAAACGCTTGTTCTTCAACCCAGCAGGTATGTAGCGATTTCCATTTTTGAGGCCTCCGCCATGAAACCAAACGACGGTTGGGAATTGTTTCGCAGTTGCAGGATAATAGATGTCTAGTTGACAGCGCTCCGAGGCATATGAGGACTCAGAGATTTCACCTCGATAGGGGACGTTTTCTAGCGTCTTGTATTTCAGTTGCTCCGCTGATGCCGCGACCGTTGGAAAGCAATGTGATGCCAGCAGAACAATCTGAATAATCAAAAATGAACGTATCATTTCACGCGCACTAGTTTGATGATGCGGCCAGCAACGTTCCAGTCTTGGACATACAAGTTACCGTCAGCATCCCAATAGGAACCATGCGTTCCGCTGAATACGCCTTCAACCCACTTGTCTTGGGGGACATTGAAGCTGCGGCCGGCACCTCGATCGATGTTATGACCAAGCACAGATATGATCGTATTGCTTTTGTCTAAAATGACAACACGTCCGTGTAGGTCTGGTACCGATACGAAATCACCTTGGACTGCGGCCGACGTCGGCATGCCTAAGCCGGTCACTACAACGGAGATAAATTCACCTTCAAGGCTGTAATGAACCAAGCGACCCTTAGGCGTATGATTGCGGTCGCAAACCAATAGTCGTGGTGGGTCGTAGCGAGTATCGAGTGTCATGCCGTGGGCAGTGTTGAACTGCTTGAGATCATTTCCTTTTTGCCCGAAGTGCATCAAATACTTACCCGTTTTGTCAAACTTAAAGATATGGTTACTTGCATATCCATCGGACAAAAAGATGTCGCCGTTGTCAGTTACCGCGATCGCAGTGGGACTGAACTTTTTAAGATCGAGTCCGGATTCTTTTGGAAACGGTAGTTTCAACACAATCTCGCCGCTGTGAGCGTTGAATTTAATTCCCTCGGCATTCGCGTTGCGAGCACCATAAATGAATTCCTGGTCGCCTTCGATTTGAATTTCCATGTCATGGATATTGGAGTATTTGTCTCCTAAATATTCCATGATCACCTTTCCGTCCGCCGAAAAAACCACGACTCCTTTATTAGCGCTGGTATACACATTGCCCGCTTTATCAACGACGACTCCGCCATGCGTGGGTCCTAGCGCCGAGGATCCATCTGG
>DTSG01000473.1:1475-2191 GCA_012965455.1 Planctomycetaceae bacterium
CCCTGTCGCAGAGTGCACCTTAGTCCGGCTAAGGTGACCTGGAACCTACCGACGAGCTGTCCCCAACCGGGAACCGTGTCAAAGGTCATGTAGCCCGACCCCATCCGTACCGGCTCGACGCCTTGGACGGACAGCGTCAAAGAAAGAATAAGTAATAGAATCGTTGCTTTAGCGTGTCTGGCGATCTGCATTTGTTTCAACCTGTTTCGAGTGATATATGGTGAAACGGTATTATTGCATATTCCGTAAGGTGTTTACAAGCAGACGGGAAGTGGTCGATTGATGTAATATCGGAGGCATTCTGACGAAGTAGGATATAAAAAACGACGATTATAGTGGTCTGGCCAAAAAAAAACGGCCAGCGCCGAGCGAATACTCGGGCTGGCCGTAATTATACAATCGTTGAGGTGTTATGCAGACTTTTCTTTACGATTGAAGATGTAAAGAACAACGCCCAAGGCAATCAGTCCGACCATACCTTGTTCGCCAAGGCTGCCGACCATAGCGGTGATATTGTTCACAACATCACCGGCTCCACTCAGGAAAGGAACGTTATCGCCTAATAGCAATGCTAATACGACGCTCAGAGCGATAAGCAGAACTCCAATTTCTGTAAGCTCTTTGACCCAACCTTTAACACTCTTAATTAATGCTTTACCGTCCATGATAAATTTCTCCGTGAAAAATTCAGTTATACGTTTTGTTGCAAGGAATAT
>DTSG01000474.1:0-17033 GCA_012965455.1 Planctomycetaceae bacterium
ATCCGGTGAAATTGTCTGGCGCTCACGGTCGAGGATTAAAGCACCTGCAATTAGTTTTTGGTGACGCGGATGAAGATTAGTGGATACGTTCTAGAGTCCGATGATTGGTTTGCCTAAGCAGATGTCACGGCGGATGTTTTGGAAGTTGTCATCATATTGTTCAGTTGTATCTACACCCAAATGATGAAACATCGTGGCCGCTAGGTCGGCAGGTGAAACTGGGTTGTCAGCAACATAGCCTCCGTCATCCGTCGTTCGGCCGTAGACTCGTCCGCCTTGAACTCCACCTCCGGCCATCAAAGTTGTAAATGCATGCGGCCAATGGTCACGGCCCGTTTTCAGGGTCATCGCATTTTGAGAGAATTGTCCGATTTTGGGCGTTCGACCAAATTCGCCGGTAGCGACTACCAGTGTTGAATCCAGTAGTCCGCTGTCACTTAAGTCCTCAATGAATGCTGAGAACGCTTGGTCAAACAGTGGGCACAGCGGGTCTTTGAGTTTGGCAAAGTTATCGTGATGTGTATCCCACAGGGGAGAACGTTTATCGTGTTTGCTCTCGTGGTCGAAATTAACCGTGACTAAAGAGATGCCAGCTTCGATAAGTTGTCGCGCTAGTAATAGGCTTTGTCCAAAATTGGTTTGTCCATATCGCTCCCGACGCTTGGCAGGTACTTTCTGCAGATCCAATGCTCGGCGAAAACTTGGTTGATGTAGCATTGAATAGGCCATATCAACATGTTCGGAATAGGTTTTAGCAGGCAATCCAAATCCCGCTTTGATTGTTTGATGTTGTTTCTGCAGTTGCTGAAGCAAATTTCGACGCTGTCCTAGTCGCTGAGCATCGACAAAGGGGAGAGTTTGAAATCCTGGTACCTTGAAGTCGGTTTCGCTGGGATCGCATTGAATGACCACAGGGTCAAATTCATCTCCCATGCGTCCACCCGATTGACCGGCGATACGTTTGCTTTGACCAATGAATTGGGAATACAACGGTAGGACGATGGAAGGTGGTAATTGATTGGCAGGATTTTTATATCGTGACACGAGAGAGGCGATGCTGGGCCAATCTTCGGGAGTGGCTTGATCGGTTGTGGGTGGGCCAAAATACTCTCGACCAGTATACATTTCACTGCAGGCGGGACCATGTACGGGCATCCTATGCCGCATCGATCGGAGCAACGTGATTTTGTCCATCTGCGCGGCTAGTTGCGGCAGGTGTTCACATATTTGGATACCAGGAACTTTGGTAGAGATGGGTTTAAAATCTCCACGGACTTCGGCCGGTGCGTTTGGTTTCATGTCCCACAGATCTATGTGACTTGGGCCGCCGAACAAAAAGATAAAGACGCAAGCGTGGTGTTTTCCTTGATAGCCAGATTGATTTTCGTCGTTTTCAGAATTTGCTCGCAGTTGTTGGAGTTCGAACGAATTTAAACCGAGCATGCTCACCCCGCCGATCTGCAACAACTGACGTCGATTCAGCGACGGATGAGGATTCGTCGATGTGCGATTAGATCGAGAAAGTGGCGTGTTCATAGGGAATCCTACGTTTTCACAGCTTGGCTAGTCAAGTTAATGTTTGTGAAAAGTAACGGCAGTTTATTACCTCTATTTATACCATTGACCCACAGCGACAAGCGACTACATTCTATGTTCGGTGTGATTAGCACAGTGGTAACTAAGTTGTTATGGAATGAAAAAATGGTTGATTGGATCCCTATTCTTAAGAGCCTTACTGGTATCTTGGCAATTGTAAATCCGCTGTTTGCGGTCCCGATTTTCGTTGGATTGACCGTGAGACAATCTCCGTTAGAACAGCAGCGAACTGCAAAAGTCACTGGTGTTTCAGTTTGGGTCGTGCTGATACTGGCAGCCTTGATTGGTGAGTTGTCCTTGAATCTGCTGGGCATTCGAATCGATTCGTTTCGCGTGGCGGGCGGGATTTTGTTATTGCTAATGGGGATCACCATGTTGCATGCTCAGCCAAGTGGGAGTCGCCGTAAGCCAGAAGAAATCAAAGAAGCTGAAGCTAAGGACAATATTGGTGTAGTACCTCTGGCGATTCCGATTATGGCGGGACCCGGAGCGATTAGCCTCGTGATTTTGGACTATCAACAAATGGTCCATTGGACTGGTCAAGTTGGTATTTGTGTGAACATTACGATTGTCTCAGTTTTGGTGTGGCTCACATTCTCGGCAGCAAAACGCATCGCTAATTTTCTCGGGACAACCGGAATTAATATTATTACTCGTCTGATGGGGTTGTTGTTGGCTGCCTTGGCTGTCGAGCTTATTGCGACGGGTATGACAAAATTATTCCCTGGTTTGGCTTAGCCATCGCGCATAAAAAAACGTGCCAGATAATTGTTTATCTGACACGTTTATATTGAATGCAAAAGCGAAGTTTGCTTAGTTTAAAATCTTTGCAAGATCTTTAACGACAGCATCTACGTTTACATCTTTGCCAACGGTGAATGCATGGCTCGCCATGACTTTGAGGCCCTTTGCCAAAATGATCGTGACTTCAACATCGGCATTTAAACCGTAATTGTCAGGACCATTTTCATGTTCGTTTGGCAAAACAAATGGTACGTTCTTAGCTTTTGATTTTCCAGCTAATTCTTTCGCACCTTTTGTAGCTGAACGTTTATCGTCGCCAAGGTAGTTTACGAACGCTCGCAGTTGCTTTTTGCTGTGCTTGGAAATCGCAGCATCAAGCTGATCGATCAAGTTTACAACTTTAGCATCTGTGGAACGAGTAAATACCATGACTTGTGGGCGTGCGCCATTTTTACAGCGATAGCACAAGTTAGCTCCAATGGAGACACCATCGGTATCTGCACCAGCAAGTTTCTCTACATTGAATGGGCCGACGGGGGCGCCGCTTTGAAGTCCACTTTTGACTTCTTCAGCTGAAACAACCGTAATACCAAGCATCATGACAGCCGCAACTGTACAAGCAACTAAACGTTTCATCTCTTTCTCCTTGGAAAACATAAAAGTAGGGATTGTTTGGCTGTGTAGACTCAGAAAAATTGTGTCCACCATCCGTTACCCGTTAGCGATAAGTATATAAGTAGCTACTACCAAAGGCAAGCAATAGCTTTCCATGCTTCCCCCCCATTGTAACAGCAGCAGCACGCGATAATTTGGTATCATTGTATATATCTAGTTTTTATATTTGATGGGCTGTTTAGTGGCGTTAATACCTGTGCGAATTCATAGTTTCTGTAAAACGGCATCCCCATGGTTGTTGATTTCGCTTGCTATAGTCGTATTAGCGTTTTTACTTGTGCCCCAACCTGCAGCGAACAGGCTGTCAGCACAAGTTGTGAATCAGCAAACATTGCAGCAGCAAAGCGGTCATCGCTCGCCGGTTGATTTAGCATTATCGGCTGATGGTACGTGGCTCGTTACGGCTAACGAAACATCCAATTCAATTTCGTTAATTGATGTTGATTCTGGACGAGTGATTGATGAACTTGCCTGCGGTGAGAATCCAGCAACCGTCACGATTTGTTTGGATGGACACCATGTATTGGTTTGTTGCCACTACAGTGGCGAGTTGATGGTTGTGGGTGTTGATGCGGGTCGTTTAGTGCTGCGGGGGACCATTCATGTCGGGTTTGAACCTGTCGGTGCGACGATTACGCCCGATGGCCAGCAAGCCTATGTGGCCTTGTCGGTTGCCGGCGAGGTAGTACACGTTGACTTGCAGAGCCGCACAGTTGTTAAGCGGATCGGCGTAAGTCGCTGGCCTCGATATTTAGCGATCTCGCCGAACGGATCTAAGTTGGCGGTGGGTTGCAGTGGCAGCAGCCAAGTCTGTGTTATTGATACCAAGCTGGGTGAAGTTCAATTCAAGGTTTCACTTACCGGTGCAATTAACATCGGTCACATGCAATGCTCGTCTGATGGCAAGTACGTTTATTTCCCGTGGATGGTGTATCGAACGAATCCGATCACGATTCGCAATATCCGTTTGGGTTGGGTGTTGGCAAGCCGTGTTGCTCGAGTGGCGCTCGATAAATATAGCTATCGGGAAGCGATTTCATTGGATGTGCCTCGTCAGGCCATTTCCGATCCGCATGGATTGGTGATTAGCCCCGACCAACGACGTCTGGTTGTTGCGGCATCTGGAACTCATGAATTATTGGTTTACCGTCGTGGAGGGTTGCCATTTATTGGTGTTGGTGGCCCTGGAGATTTAATTGACCGTAGTCTACTTGCTGATGAAGATTTGTTTTATCGCATTGACGTTGGTGGACGACCGATGGGCATGGAGATTGCAGATGATAATCGCACAGTATTTGTTGCGAATTACTTGAAAGATAGTATTCAAGTGGTTGATATCGAGTCGCGGAAGGTGTTACGGGAAATTTCGTTAGGGCAAGTGTCAGAAAAAACGTTAGCTCGCCGTGGTATGGAAATTTTCTATGATGGACAGCGAAGTTTGGATCAATGGTACAGTTGCCACAGTTGTCATTATAACGGCGGTACTAATTCACGCGCGATGGACACGCTGAATGATGGATCTCATTACACGATGAAAACAGTCATCCCTTTATATAATCTTCGGCAGACTGGGCCTTGGACATGGCACGGATGGCAAACTAACTTACACGATGCGCTGCATAAATCTTTCACAATGACGATGCAGGGTACGACAGCAACAGCCGAAGATTCCGATGCATTACTTACGTTTTTTGCGAGTTTGAAAGCGGCGCCTAATTCGTTTCAGCGACGAGACGGTTCACTCGGTGAGCAAGCACGCCGTGGGAAAGTGTTGTTTGAAAGTGACCGAACAGGTTGTGTACAGTGCCATTCAGGACCACATTTTACCGACGGCAAGATACATGATGTGGGAACGACCGAAGAGGATGATCGGTACGACGGGTTTAACACTCCGTCGTTACTGGGTGTCCATCGAAAAGTACGGTTGTTACATGATGGCCGCGAAAAGTCCCTCGCCGCAGTATTAACTGAGGACCACGCTCCGCAGCGGGTGAGTGGTACTGGCAGTTTAAGCGACAGCGAACTAGCGGATCTCATTGCCTATCTCAAGACGTTGTAAATCTTGACGACATTTCCTGGACTCGCAGCAGATCCATTCAGGGCAAAACGAGCACTTTGATATGTGAGGGTTTGTCGCTGGAATGAAACAGCCGCTGTACGGCACTCTGGTAGTCTTCTGTTGAGGCCTTGAAAATATCGCAGAATTTCTGCGGGTTGCGATCGACTAAAGGAAACCAAGAGCTTTGGACCTGAATCATCAATCGGTGGTCTGAACGAAAACAGTGATGAGTATCTGGCATCGTGAAACGTACGACTGTCGGTTGATCGGGAACGAATGGCTTTGGCGTTTCGAAACTCGCGCGAAATTTCCCACGGATGACATCACCGCGAACCAATTGTTGGTAACTACCCATTTGAATCTCTCGTGAATTATCTTCCGGGTTAGGGAAGTCGTCTGGGTAGACGTCGATTAATTTAACGACCCAATCGCTATCTGTTCCAGATGTGGATACATGTAGTTCGATTTCGATGGGGCCAATGATCGTTAGGTCATGCTCCAATATCTCCGTTTGATAAACCAGTACATCGGGGCGACGAGCGGCGAATCGTTGGTCGGCGATTAGATATTCCGCTTTCATCCCAGTGACAATTTCGCCCATATAGGGAACAGGTTTTTGGGGGTCACTTACGTATTGATCGTATTGGGCATTTGCTTTGTCCGCTGGCGGAGACGAAAAGGAAAGTTTCTGTTGGGAGTGAAAGAAAAGTGATTTTGGTTGTGCGGCTTTTGGAGGCCACTGCTCAAAACGCCGCCATTGATTGGTGCCAGTTTCAAACACCCACGCTTCGGGTAGCTTTGCGTCAATATTCTGTTTGAGATGCTGTTGGAAAAAAGGTAGTTCGATCTCACGTCGATAGAATTCTGAAGTATTTGAATTAAATGGAATGTCACCAAATGACGCTCCTGTTCCTCGCGCCCAGCCACCATGCCTCCACGGGCCCATAACTAGAGTGTTGACCGTTTTCGGATTTAGTTTTTCGATGTACTTATATGTTTCGATAGCACCGAAAAGGTTCTCGGCATCAAACCAGCCTCCGACAGTCATCACCGCGGGCTTGATATTTTTCAGATGGGGACGGATATTGCGCGCTTGCCAGAATTCGTCGTAAGTATCATGCTCCATCATGTCGAACCAGAAATGAACATCGCCTTTCAGGTATTTAGTATCGATTTCGGAAAGTGTTTTAATACGGCTATAGAATTCATAACCATCGGGTGTACCATAATCGAAGGTCACGCGGGGGAAATTTTTCGTAGGCTCGGGACGGTAGCGGCCATTGCGAGCCATCCAGTTAAATGCATGTGCTAAGAAAAATGCACCATTATGATGCCAGTCGTCACCCATGAACCAATCGTTAACGGGAGCTTGAGGTGACGCCGCTTTAATGGCAGGATGAGAATCGATGATTCCCGCCGCTGTATAAAATCCCGGATAGGAAATGCCAGCTATTCCCACACGGCCGTTATGATTGGAGATGTTGTCGATGAGCCATTGAACAGTGTCCCACGTGTCCGTGCTTTCGTCGATTTGTTTCTTAGTCGTCTTGGTGGTTAAATGTGGCCGCATGTGCACAAATTTGCCTTCTGACATCCATCGCCCGCGCACATCCTGGTAAACGAATATAAAGCCATCTTTGGTAAAGAGCTCCGAAGGGCCAAGTACACTCGGGTACTGATCGGTTCCGTAGGGACGCACACTATAGGGCGTACGTTTTAATAGCAGGGGGTATGTTTTGCTTGTATCTTTGGGTACGTAAACAGAGGTGAACAACTGTACGCCGTCCCGCATCGTAACTTTGTATTCGTATTTAGTGTAATGTGATTTGACGTAATCAGCAATTTCGCCGGATGATTGACCTACAAGCAGGCTTGGTAGACCAAAAAGTAACGTAACAAAGGTGAGGCGATGAACTATGTTTGAGACATGCATTTTTCAGGCGCTCCAATTGGTTGCTATGTGTAACTGTTGTTAGTTATTTATGATACATTACGTTGCGGTTTGAGTGGGAGTAAGTCGCTGGTCCGCCAAAAATCACTGGATTATTTACCGATCAAATCTATAAGTTTCTAGTTCGACATGTGTCTATCTCTGATTTGTGATACGTGAATGGCAATAAAATCCCGCGGCGGGGAACTTGTGATTACGGTGTCACGAGAATACCATGAAGGTTTGAGCATGACGGTTCTGCTGTAATGCTATTAACCCTCGCGTTGACAACGACTCCAAGGAGTATCTCTAGTATGTTTCGTAAATTTCGTTTTCTAATTATGGCTTCTCTGATATTGGCATTGTCCCCTGATCTTGTATCGGCTCAAGATCTTCCGGATGAACCCGCAGGCATGAAATCCATTTTCAACGGTAAGAATTTGAATGGCTGGGATGGCGATACTCGTTTGTGGTCGGTTAAAGACGGCGCGATCCGCGGTGAAACGACTCCTGAAGTAAAGGCAAATGGAAATACGTTTATCATTTGGAAAGCCGGCGAACTAAAGGACTTTGATTTACGGCTATCTTTCCGTTGCAATGCGACTAACAACTCGGGCATCCAGTACCGCAGTCGCCACATAACCGCAGGAAGTGTGCGTAATAAGTGGGTTGTCAAAGGATACCAGCATGAGATTCGAAACCAAAATATATTACCGTCGGTTTCCGGCTTCATTTACGATGAAGGTGGTTTAACTGGCGGTCGCGGTCGTACTTGTATGATCGGTGAAAAAGCGACTTGGGATGCATCGGGCAAAAAAGTAACTGATACGTTGATCGATGCTGCGGCTTATGAAAAGCTGTTTAAGTTAGACGAATGGAACGACGTTGCCATCATTTGTAAAGGCAACCACATTCAGCATTACATGAATGGTCGCTTGGTGTTGGATTTTACCGATAAGGTGGATAAAGCACTACTGCAAGGAATCTTGGCATTTCAACTGCACGCAGGGAGTCCGATGTGGGCGGAATTTAAAGATGTCCGGATCAAGCATCTCAAATAGTCATAGACACGACAATCAAAATATTAAAGGGCCTGTTGATAACAATTAGCTCCCGTGGAAGATGGAGGCGGAAAAATCTCATGAGACTACTTTGCACTTTCGTTCTGTTACTTTTAACATCCGTGGTTTCGGCTGCCCCGATTAAAGTGGCTGTGTTTGAGGGGGATGGAGTTGGTAAGAGCTGTACAAATCTGATTACGACTTTAGATAATTCCAGCAAGATACAATTTAAAGTTTCACGGATTACCACGGCAGATATTCTTGCTGGAAAGCTAGCTGCATTTGATGTGCTCATCCACCCAGGTGGAAGTGGCAGCAAGCAGGGTAATGATTTGGGAGAAGATGGACGCCAGCAGGTGCGACAGTTCGTCAACCAGGGTGGCGGATTTCTGGGAGTCTGTGCCGGAGCCTATTTGGCAACCAATGACTATACATGGTCACTCAAACTCATTGATGCCAAGGTGGTTGATCGCAAACATTGGGCACGGGGTAATGGCACGGTGCAACTGGAACTGTCAGCATCTGGACAGGACTTCTTCAAAGTCAAATCCAGTGAGTTGGACATTTTTTACGGTCAGGGGCCATTATTGGCTCGCCGCGAATGGGATGATCCAAAAACACCTGACTATGAAAGTCTGGCCATCTATGGCTCAGAGATCGCCAAGAACGGGGCTCCCAACGGAATCATGAAGGGCACATCAGCAGCGGTTCGCTGTAACTACGGCGAAGGCCGAGTCTTTTGTTTTAGCCCGCATCCCGAACTTACCGACGGACTCCATTATTTAATTCCCACGGCTGTCCAATGGTTAGTAGACGAAACAATTAAGTAGTCTCACATGGAGCTATCCTGCCTATCCGTTGGTGCCATCCGAGGGTTTAATGGTTTTTGCTTTTCCCTGCAGAGAAGCTTGTTATAATGCAAGCAAAGAATCCGCTGATTGATTGCAGGTTTTGGGGAGTGATTGCCATGAAAAACCGTGTTGTATATTCGCTGATGCTGGTGGGTGTCAGCTTAGTATTGTCGCAGCCTGCACAGATTGTAGGTAATGAACCTGCCTCAGCGCTAACTGCAGCAAACGTCGATGTCTTGAAGATTTACGGCAAGATACAGATAGTGACGTCATTTCCGGACTACAAGGTGCAGGTGGTGAATTCATTTCCTGACCTGAAAGTGCAAGTCGTGAATTCATTTCCCAACAAGCCGGGGAAATGGAAGATGGTGAACTCATTTCCCGACTACAAGATTCAGCTAGTGAATTCATTCCCAGACTTCAAGATTAAATATGTGAATTCGTTTCCGGGAAAACCGTAGGTTAAATCCAGTACTACGAGATGATGGCGCCGATCGGTTTTGCAAGTTCTTGGACGCCTGTTAACCGCTCATCGAGTCCACGGTGGTTGACGGTAAACCTAGCGTGATCAATTCCCATTTGGTGCATAACGGTCGCATTGAGGTCACGAATATGTACTGGATCTTCGAGAATGTTGTAACCAAACTCGTCGGTTTTTCCGTGTGTCACTCCGCCCTTGATGCCACCGCCGGCCATCCACATGCTATAGCACTTAGGATGATGATCACGACCATAGTTGGTTTTGCTAAGGGTACCTTGGCTGTAAATAGTACGGCCAAATTCACCACCGTAAATTACGAGGGTGTCATCGAGCAGTCCACGTTGTTTTAAATCTTGGACGAGTGCCCACGCGGGTTGATCAACTTCTTTTGTTTGCCGTCGTAGCGCCGCTGGTAGGCCGCCATGATGATCCCAACCGCGATGGAAAATTTGAGTGAAGCGAACTCCCTGCTCAGCCATGCGTCGAGCCAAGATGCAATTGTGACCGAAGGTGCCGGGTTTGAGAACGTCCTCGCCATACATGTCGAGGATGTGTTGAGGTTCGTCGGAGATATCGACCAATTCCGGAACAGATGACTGCATGCGAAAGGCCATCTCATATTGCGAAATACGAGTGTGTGTTTCGGGATCTCCCACTTCGTCATAAATACGACGATTCATCGTTTGTAATCGGTCGAGCATCAATCGTCGTGCTTTGCTGCTGATGCCCGCAGGATTGGAAATGTAGAGAACTGGATCTCCTTGAGCGCGGAAGGCAACGCCCGCGTGAGTGGAAGGCAAGAAGCCACTGCCCCAAAGTCTGGAGTACAATGCCTGTCCACGGGGCTCGCAGTTGAGCACGATAAACTCGGGTAAATTGCGGTTCATGGATCCCAGACCATAGCTCAGCCATGCGCCCAATGTTGGCTTACCCGGAATCTGGCTGCCGGTTTGGATAAAAGTAATGGCGGGATCATGGTTAATGGCTTCGGTCCATACGGTGTGAATAAATGCGAGGTCATCCGCCATCGAGCCGATTTTAGGTAGCAATTCACAGATACGTTTCCCAGAAGCTCCGTGTTGGTCGAAACGGAATATTGAAGGGGCGATGGGGAATCGAGATTGTGCTGCCGTCATAGTGGTCAGGCGTTGGCCCTGCCGCACTGATTCCGGTAAATCCTTGTCAAACCAATCTTGCATCGTGGGTTTGTAGTCATAAGTGTCTAAGTGAGACGGCGCACCTGCCATGAACAACCAGATTACTCGTTTGGCTTTCGGCGTAAAATGGCCGTTACCGAGTGTGCCACCAATGGCGTTTTCGGCAGCACCAACGCTTGCTGGGTCGGACATGAGACTTGCTAATGCCGCGGCGCCGAGTCCTTTGGAAGCTTTACCAAAAAACTGTCGCCGTGTTTCCATTGCAACCCACTGGTCTATGGGGGATTTTGTCATTGAGTCGTTTCTTTTGTTGAGAATGTAATTTTGGGAGTTGGCTTTTGAATGTATGTCTTTGTGATTACTTGTTGATGAAATCGTCACGATTCATCAGGGTGTTGGCAACGATTGTCCACGCTGCTAATTCGGCCGCGTCGAGTGTTTCATCTGGGGAAGTGTCACCTACTTTGACAAGTTCCTTCGCCGCTTTTGTATCATCCTTGAATAGATCGTGAACTTCCTTGAATCCAGATTCCATATCGGAGACGTCAGCAGGCGTTGCTGGGCGTTTGAATACGGTTGTGAACATCCACATAGCACGACACTGTTGGTCGGGATACTTTTGCATACTTTGTTGGGCTAAGTGACGTGCTGCTTCTATAAACTGTGGATCGTTGAGCATTACGAGTGCTTGGATAGGAGTGTTGGTGCGTTCACGGCGAACGGTGCATTGTTCGCGAGTTGGGGCGTTGAACGCTGCCATCGACGGTGGCGGCGACGTGCGTTTCCAAAATGTATAAACGCTGCGGCGGTACAAAGCATCTCCTTCATCACGATTAAAGTAACGAGTGTTACTGCCCGTAATGGCGACAACCTTCCAGAGACCCGCAGGTTGATATGGTTTTACACTAGGGCCACCCATTTCTGTCTTTAATAGGCCACTGACGGATAAAGCTTGGTCACGTAAAATTTCAGCATCGAGTCTCAATCGCGGACCGCGAGCGTGGTATCGGTTGCCGCGATCGATTTCAATATGCTTACCAGTTATCTGCCCGCTTTGACGGTATGTTGCGGATGTGAGCATGAGCTTGAGAATGTGCTTGACGTCCCAACCGGATTCGATAAATTCTACTGCCAGCCAATCAAGTAATTCCGGATGCGTTGGTCGCTCTCCCATGACCCCGAAGTCTTCGGAGGTTTTAACCAGTCCGATCCCAAAAATGGATTGCCACAGTCGATTGACCATAACACGGGCAGTTAGTGGATGGCTGGGGTCAACAAGCCAGTTTGCCAAGTCCATGCGATTGGAGAAGGCGGTTCGATATTTTCCGAATTGAAGAACTTCGGGTACTCCTGGAGCGACTTCATCTAGGCGTTGGTCGTATTCGCCGCGCGACAGCACCCAAGCGGTCGCTGGTGTTGGGCGTTCCTGCATGACCAAGGTTGTGGTGCTGCGTGAGTAGATATAGTCTCGGCGAGTTTGGGACTTCCACAACTTAGCAAGGTCGTTTTGATAGGTTGGATTGATACTTGTATTATAAAATCCGGTTAGTTTTGCTCGGTCGTCGGAGGTCAGATCTTTCCATTTCGAATCAGAGTCGATCAAGTCAGCAATTTCGTATTCGTCGGGAAAAATACGACATTCTTCGTTGGAGACCCAGCGGCGGTAGATGCGGATATCGGCTAGGGAACCTGTGGGAAGGTTACCCGCAATTTTTAGTGGTGCGGCCGGTAAATCGGTTGCGTCGATGAGATCTTCACTGGAGTTGCGTAGCATATGTTGCACGCCATTGATCAGCACGGTGATTGATGAGTTCGATTGACCCCCAGAGTATCTCACACAAACATGCTGCCATGAGCGTGGAGCAAGAGGTGTTTCTCCGGGTAATTGGCATTTGATATTCTTTCCCGTGCCATCATGTAATTCAAAAAGGAGCTGCCCTTGAGTGGATGCGTTGATTTTCCAGCCAACCGTTTTTTTGTCTTCGTTTTGCGATGTCTGGTCGAAAATAGCACTGGAAAGAAGCTTGTCCGGGGTGCGAATCCAGAAACTAACGGTTAGTGGTTCGTCCGTGCGAATAGCTGGAAAGTCAGTTGAAAATCCCCCTGCTGTGGCAAACCGGATACCGCGTTTTCCAGCGGGATTATCCGTCGCAAAGGTAGCGTCTGCTGGAAGTTGTTCAGGAATGACTGCAGTTTTAATCGCGTTCTCAACTTTGTTTTTGCTGCTGTCGTCTGAACGCTCAAACAGCAGACTCCCTTTTTCGTTATCACTCAGCGGGAGATACATCAACAAGTCCTCCGCGGAGACGAGTGTGCTCGTCGGGGATTGTCGATTAGGCCACCAGCGTCGCATTTTGGTTGTCGGAGTTAATTGTGCTAGACGTTGATATAATTGTTGCCGTTTCACAAGAAGTTCATTCCATTCATCAGCAAACTCTTCTTTGGCAATGGTGACCACAGGCGGTGAATCTTTTTGATTGCCGTCCATCACGGGCTGAGTAGTGTTGTTGAAGAACGCACCAAGTTGATAAAACTCGCGTTGGCTAATAGGGTCATACTTGTGATCGTGGCAGACGGCACATCCGGCGGTGAGCCCCAAGAAAACGGTCGTAGTTGTTTCGACTCGATCAACCATATAACGCACGCCCACTTCTTCGGGAATCGCTCCGCCTTCACTGGTTGTGATATTGCAGCGACTGAAACCAGTGGCGATTTGCTGGGTCATTGTGGCTTGGGGTCGTAGGTCGCCAGCGATTTGATCGATGACAAATTGGTCAAAGGGCATGTTGTTGTTAAATGCTGCGATTACCCAATCTCGATAGGGCCAAATTTCTCGATAGTTATCGACGTGCATGCCGTGCGTGTCGCCATAGCGTGCGGCATCGAGCCAATAACGAGCACGGTGCTCACCCGCATGTTTTGATGCGAGTAGTTCGTCAATGTAGGATTCGTAGGCGGAGTCAGAGTTTTCTGCCTTTACTAATGTCGTGACTGCGGTTGCTTGAGGTGGCAATCCGGTTGTGTCCAATGCAGCGCGACGAGCGATTGTATATGCGTCGGCTGCCGGATTGGGTGTCAGTGATAATTTACTAAGTTTTCGTAGGATAAAATGGTCGATCTGGTTTTTGGCCCAGGTCGAGTTTGTTATTTGCGGGACAGTCGGTCGTGACGGCTTGATAAAGGCCCAGTGTTTTTCCCAGCGGGCACCTTCGTTGATCCACTGGGTAAGCAATTTTTTAGATTCGGCGGAGAGCGGTTTATTATGTTCCGCCGGCGGCATTATTAATTCATTGTCGGTTGAATTGATACGATTTATCAATTCCGATTGTTTTGCATTTCCGGCGACAATGAAACCGCTTGCAAGGGCCGCACTTTCGATGTCCAGTCGCAGGTCCGCTTTACGACTCGCAGCGTCAGGGCCGTGACAGGCGAGGCAATGCTGGGTCAGTATAGGTCGAATTTGTTTATTGAATTCAACTGGGGCGGCATTTAGTGCAAGCGGTGTAGAAACCGTATATGCGGCGAATAAATGAACGGCAACAAAAATACAGCGGCGTTTGATAGATGAGGTATTCATATTATCTATTGTAAATCATGTAACCGCGAGTGTCTGCTTTTTGCCGTTCGAATTCTGTTTGACCTATGTACGGTCATACGAAGTAATGGCAAAACTATTCGCTTTGAATGTCGCGGGCATAGGGTCCGGACTGTCGGTTGAAATAGTCGATTTTGACCTTAGCCCCCACGGTCAGATTTATGAGCGGTTGCTGTTGGGAGTTAGCACTGAATTGTGTGTACTCGCTGACGTGGAACAAATGTTGTTTGCCAGTGGAGTCGACAAGGTTGATAGTGTTGTTGCGCAGATCGATTGATTCAATCTTGCCGGAAATAGTTATTGGTTTAGTCGCTTGAAACGGTCCGGTTGGTTCGACACGACCGTTGATCCAGCCAGCTCGGCGATTGAGTTCTCGGTAGATCGTGTAGTGTTGGGTGATGGGAATACAAAACGCAGGGTCATCAGAACAGGCAAAGTAGTTGACGGTTAAGCGTATCGGTTTGTCAGATGTCCAGCCTTGCACGTCGACTAGAAATTCACGCGGGTCAATGTCCGCTTCTGTGGAAACTTGCGGGCCATCAAGAGCCTGAGGCATGGTGACACCGGGTGGTAATTCCAGCTCGACGTGAAGTGGTTTGGTTAGATTGTTCCAATGTACGTTGTGAATTGGGTCGAGATGGAAACCAATGTACATCTTACCGTTGCCAGTGTTGAAAAGAGCTTGATCCGTGTCCGCTCGTAGCTTGGTATAAAGCGGAGGGTTATTTGGTTTGATGGCCGGCTTACTGATTAAAGGAATCATGCTGTTAGGAACTTTGATGCGTTTGACCACTCCCTGTTCGGCAGCCGGTTCCGGTTTTGCAATTGAGATATTAATGTCTTGAGCGGATGTTGGGTTTTTGATTGGTCCGACGAGTGCGGCGAGGTCTTGCCTTAATTGCTGGGGATCTCCCCAAGTTCGTTTGCGGACAATGCGGCCGGTTGGGTCGATGACGAATTCCGATGTTGGTGCATTTCCCAAGGCAGTCATTACATCATTGTTCATGGTGTCACAGAGCCAAGGTATTTTACCGCTAATGCGTTTTTCGGCGTCTTTGATGTGTAGCAAACGTTCTTGGAGGGTAACGGGCTGCACGTAGTGATTTAATTCGGGGTGAGCTAACGCTTTATAGATGTAGTAAAACTTGACGCCCTGCGGGGTGTAGTCATGAGCGATCGCCTCCAAACTGGGGACTTTGTTTAGAAATGGTGGTCACGTTAAGCAACCAAACAGCAAGACGGTGTATTGCCCTTTGAGACTGCGTAGCCGAAATTTCTTTCCAGCGGCGTCGTACAGTGTGATGTTAGGTAGTTTTGCGTCAAGCGGTGGAGAGGTTTCCTGAAAAATACGATCGAGTCGTTCTAGCAGTCGTTCGCCTGGAGGTAGATCGAATTCTTGAGCCGCCAGCGGAAGCGAGAGCAGCACAAACAGTAATAGGGCGGTGATGGTGGTTGTTTTTCTCATGCTGTCTATCGTAGGTGATTATGGTATGTGTGTCTAATAATGATCACTTACTGGGTCGGCATGAATTGTGATTTCGGTAAAAGTCAGCGATGACATCCAGTTAGGGGAGTTTCCAAAAATAGTTATGATCACATTTTTACTATTTTAGTTCTTAGAAGCGATATTTGCGATTATACTGAAATGCAATATGAATACTTTCTCTATTACAGAAGAAGTTGCATTGAACAAGTCACTCACTATCTCGAAATTGCTACTGGCGTTGGTGGTGCTGTGCCCCTACCAATGTGTGGTTGGCAGTTGCTTGCCTGTCGGGACAGATTTTGAAGCTGAGGTTTGCTTGAGTAACTGCGGTTGCGATGCGTTGCTACCGGTTGATTTTCAAAATCCACCCGCCACTCCACCGGCTGACTGTTCGTGCGGTGATTGTTTTTGCCAAGGTGCGTTGCCGATCTCTGTTGTCGCTGACAATCGTACTATTGTTGCAGTTGAACTTAGCACGGATCAGTGGCATTACTCAACTGTCGCGTTGCCTGTGACCTTGCCTCGCGCTCAAGTCGAATTTATTTCTATCTTTGCAGTTACCAACGCAAAAGCGCCCGATGTATGCGCTGTTCTTTCCCGCTGGATTATCTAATTCTGTAATTCAACAGAATCTTGCACGATCTTTAACGTGCCACCCTTGCCTGCCGATTGCGTTATGTATTCCGCTGCAGCGGTCAAGCATTTTCCCATTACCTACCATGCCTATAGTTAGGTCGAATAAATGAACGAAGCAACAAACAACTCGTCTGAAGTGGATGCGCCGCAGCAAGGCGTTGGCGAACAATCACCCGCGATACAGGATTCCGAGCACGGCAAGGAATCTCTGACTGCCAGCAGATTGTTAGGATCGTTGCTGCGCGGGATTCCAACCTTAGTCATTCTTGGTTTACTAGCGGGTCTGATCCTGTGGGGACACAATCATGATTGGCAGGCACCCAAGTTTTCTGAACTTGTCGGTAATCAGGAAATCCAAGGCGTTCTCTGGTGTGATGACCACGGCGTCCCAGAAGCAGACTGCATTTCCTGTAACGCGGAGCTGATGCCCAAAGAAGAGTTGCACGGTTGGTGTGCCGAGCATGGTGTGCAGGAATGTGTTTTGCATCATCCTCAAGTAGCGCAGTTATCAGCGGATTCGGTATTTGATCCAACGGACTTCGAGCGAGCGGCACGAGCGCTGGCTATTCGCGAACGCACCAAAAATGACTCGGCCTGCAACATGCATTTGCGGCGCATTCAATTTACTTCTATTGCGGCAGTTGATCTGGCCGGAATTGATATTAATTTAGTCGATCGAGGTCCCGTGATTGAAACCATCAAGACGACAGGTGAAATCGTTTATGATCCTACACGCGTTGCCCAGCTGTCTTCACGAGCGAA
>DTSG01000474.1:17085-20367 GCA_012965455.1 Planctomycetaceae bacterium
TCTGGCGCTGGTTGATGCGGCAGAAGTCGGCCAACTAAAATCGCAGTTGCTCAAAGCCAAAACGCAGCTCGATTTAGATACGAAGACTTTCCAGCGGTTTTCGAAATTAGGTGGCGATATTATTCCAGAGCAAAAGATACAAGAAGCGAAAGCTGCCGAATCGGATTCTGAATTTCAATTGGAGAGTACTGTACAGGCTCTTGCCAACCTTGGTTTGTTAATTGATTTCGATACTATCGTCGGTCAACCTATTACTGAAGTGCGAGCGAATCTCAGGTTGTTGGGAATCCCGATGGCAATTATTGAAACACTGGATGCTGCACGTACGTCGACTAACTTAATCCCCGTCGTTTCACCACGCGATGGTGTCGTTGTGATGCGGAATGCGGTTGCCGGTGAAGTTGTCGAAACAGGCAAGTCGCTGTTTACGATTGCCAACACGAAGCAGATGTGGCTGTTGCTAAATGTTCGACTCGAAGAAGCCGAACGGATAACGCTTGGGCAGAGAATAGTTTTTCATCCGGATGGATCGCAGCGTGAGGCAACGGGCAGTGTGACTTGGATTAGTACAGAAGTGGACAGCGAGACCCGTACAGTAAGAGTCCGTGGGGAATTGGCGAATGCCAATGGTCGATTGCGAAATGAGACTTTTGGCGGCGGTGAAATTGTTTTACGCGAAGAAGACGATGCAATTATTGTTCCTAGTGACGCTATTCATTGGGAAGGTTGTTGTCATGTCGCTTTTGTGCGTGATAAAGATTATTTCAAGGAAGGGTCTTACAAAGTATTTCACACTCGCAGTGTCAGGCCAGGTGTGAAGATGGGAAAAAACACTGAGGTGATTGCTGGATTGCTTCCAGGTGAAGTGATCGTGACGGCTGGCAGCGGTATTCTGCGTGCCGAGTTACTCAAGGGCAATCTGGGTGCTGGCTGACTGTGTGAGCATTAATTGGTTCGGTCGAACCAAAAGCCCAGCAAAGAAGCTCTTCAATGAGCCAGTGTTTCGAATTACAAAATATTAAACAAGTCGCATCATGCTCAATTGGCTAATCAATTTTTCACTCCACAATCGCCTGCTGGTTTTATTTTCAGTTGCAGTCGTCATGGGAATCGGTGCGTTTTCACTGCAGCGGCTCGACGTGGATGCGTTTCCTGATACGACGCCCGTGATGGTCCAAATCAATACGACCACACCGTCGTTGACACCTGAAGAGGTTGAACGGCAAGTCACATTCCCGATTGAACAGGTCATCAGCGGATTGCCGGGATTAGAAAAATTACGATCGATTTCGAAATTCGGCTTGTCTCAGGTGGTCGTGACTTTCGCCGAGGGAACCGAAATATATTTTGCTCGACAATTGATCAGTGAAAGGCTTGCCACGGTCGAGTTGCCCGCGGGAATCGAACGCCCGAAGATGGGGCCGGTATCAACGGGATTAGGCGAGGTTTTTCATTACATTGTGAGGCTGCAAGACGTTGATATTTCAAGTTTGCCTCGGGCTCGACAGATTGAAGAGTTGACGCATTTGCGGACTGTTCATGATTGGGTCGTCAAGCCACAGCTTCGTACCGTGAAGGGAACTGCGGAAGTTAACAGTTGGGGCGGGTTTGAGAAACAATATCAAATTCGCATCACACCGGATTTGCTATCCAAACACGGGCTTACTTTTGACGAAGTGGTGAATGCTGTCCGCTCCAATAATCGAAATGTTGGTGGTGGCAATATTACACGTAACACAGAAATGTTGTTGGTGCATGGTATTGCGAGAACCGTGAATATTCAGCAGATAGAAAACATTGTAATCAAGGCGATTAATGGATCGCCTATCCGAGTGGGCGACGTTGCGAGTGTCGAGATTGGCCATGAGATTCGGCGCGGCGCGGTAACGGCGGATGGACAAGGTGAAGTCGTTTATGGACTCGGCTTTATGCTGATGGGAGAAAACAGCCACAAAGTAACCTACGCACTTAAAGACAAGATGGTCGAAATTGAATCCACACTTCCCGCTGGCGTGGAAGTGGTGACCGTATACGATCGAACGGAATTGGTCGACCATGTGATTGCCACGGTCCAGCGAAATTTGTTTGAGGGTGGATTGTTAGTGATTGCGATATTGTTCTTGTTCCTGGGGAATCTGCGAGCTGGCTTAATCGTTGCTGCTGCGATTCCGCTGTCCATGTTGTTCGCGTTTTCAGGGATGTGGCAAGTCGGTATTGCAGCGAGTTTGTTGAGTTTGGGAGCAATTGATTTCGGCTTGGTCGTCGACAGTTCAGTGGTGATGGTAGAGAACTGTGTGCGGCGGATTTCAGATGGCATCCCGCCGGGTCAAACAAAATTGGATGTTATCCGTGACGCGGCGGTGGAAGTGCGTAAACCAACCATGTTTGGTGAGTTGATTATCATGGTTGTCTATCTGCCAATTTTGACGCTCGAAGGAGTTGAAGGCAAGTTATTTAGGCCGATGGCATTAACGGTCGTATTTGCATTGGCTGGCTCGATGCTAATGTCTTTAACGTTGATGCCGGTTCTGGCAAGCTACTTGCTACCGAAGAAGATGGCCAAGCGTGATCCGCTGATCGTGCAGTTTGCTAAGGCTATTTATAAACCGATTCTGCATTTTACGATGCACCAGCGGACGGCGGTAATAGGAGCGGCTTTACTCGTGCTTATTGTGGCCTTTGGGTTTCTTGCTCCTAACCTCGGTACTGAATTCACTCCACAGCTCTCCGAAGGCGCATTGGCAATTAATGTGGTGCGTTTAGCGGGAACGGATTTGGAAGAATCCATTCGTATTAATACGGAGATGGAACGAGCGGTTTTGGCTAAATTTCCGGATGAAGTGAATCATGTGTGGAGTCGCATTGGTAGTGCTGAGGTTGCGACGGACCCGATGGGCGTTGAATTAACGGATATGTTCATTACGTTGCATCCGCGGAAGCAGTGGACAAAAGCTGCGACGCAAGCTGAGTTGACCGATTTGGTTCAACAGCTGCTACGGCAATTCCCTGGACAAAAGCTTGCGATGACTCAGCCCATTGAGATGCGGTTGAACGAGATGATTAGTGGAGTCCGATCGGATGTGGCGGTGAAGTTATTTGGTGATGATTTTGAAGTGTTGGTAGAAAAAGCGGATGAAATTGCAGCTGTCTTGAGAACGATTGACGGTAATGCTGATGTTGCGGTTGAACAGATTACGGGGCAGCCTGTGTTACAGATCGCGGTCAAGCAGGATGAGTTGGCGCGGTATGGGATATCGGCAACAGAAGTTTTGAATATCGTGC
>DTSG01000474.1:20377-24037 GCA_012965455.1 Planctomycetaceae bacterium
AGTGGAGTCCTTGGGTAGTTTTGGATTGGGTGAAGTGTTTGAGGATCAGTTGCGATTTCCGTTGGTGATTCGTTTGCCAGAGAATTTGAGAAAGAACCCCGAGACGATTGCGGCAATTGAGATTAATACGCCCACAGGGCAACGGATTCCGTTGGGGCGATTAGCGACTCTTGATGTCGTGGAAGGGCCGGCAACGATAACTCGCGAATGGGGTTACCGGCGCATAAATATTTCATCGAATATTCGGGGGCGCGATATGGGTAGCTTCATTGCTGAGGCCCAAGAGAAAATTGCTGAGCGTGTTAAATTACCAAGCGGTCGTTACCATATTGAATGGGGGGGGCAGTTTGAAAACATGATTAGTGCTCAGCAGCGGTTGCTGCTAGTGGTTCCAGTGGCGTTGGGGCTGATTCTGGTGTTGCTGTATATAACTTACGGCAATATTGTTGATACTTTACGAGTGGCAACGGGAGTTCCGTTTGCGTGGACGGGGGGTATTATTGCCTTATGGATTCGTGACATGCCATTTTCGATTTCGGCTGCGATTGGGTTTGTGGCTTTGTCAGGAGTCGCTGTTTTGGCGGACATGTTATTGGTTTCGTATATTCGCCAGCTACGTCAACGGGGAATGGCATTGGAAGATGCAGTGGAGACTGCCGCGATGACACGGCTGCGACCCGTCTTAATGACTGCCTTGGTCGCCAGTTTAGGTTTTGTACCGATGGCGCTTAACACGGGCATGGGTGCGGAAGTACAACAGCCGTTAGCCACAGTAGTAATTGGAGGTGTCATTAGCTCGTGTGCTGCATCTTTGTTAGTATTGCGAGTGCTCTATATGTGGTGGCCGGGTCAAGTAGACGTTGAAACGCACAAATAAAAATTATTTTAAGGAGATGAGTCATGACGTTAACAAGTAAGTTTGGTTTTTCGAAATTGGTACTTGGGTTTATGGGGGCTGCCTTGCTACTTAGTGGATGTGGTGCTGAGGTGGAATTGACTAGTGAACCAGTTGAACCGGTGACTAATACTGTTGTGGACGATCATTCCGGTTGGTGGTGCAATGCCCATGGGATACCGGAAGACCAATGCAGCATGTGTAGTGCAAAAGCGGCAAAGGAATTCAAAGCAGATGGCGACTGGTGCGAAGAGCACAACCGTGCGGAGTCTCAGTGCTTCAAGTGTGATGCGAGCCGCGCCGATAAATTTGCGAATTTATACGAGGCCAAGTACGGCAAGCAACCGCCGGCAATCACGCCTTAAGAGTTTGTCCGACAACCCAAAACCTGCGAAAGATAAACAGCAGGATAACAAGCAAAAGATGGCTGCGAATCCAACAAGAGCAGCTGTTCTTAAGCTGGGCTGAAATGAGTGTATTCATGACAGGGCGGGCAGGCTAAAATAGCAACATGGACTTCCGCCACAACACCCGCTTCTGTATGCCGTTTTTAATACTGGGAACAGTTGTTTGGTCCGCACTCTTTTTCAACGGCCTGTGCGACTCAGCGAAGGTGTTTTCCGACGAGCCTGTCAGTACGACTGGCGAAGATAGCGATCCGGAACTGCTGGACGAGGACGTGTTCCAAATACAAACGACATTATTCTTAAAGAAATATTGCGTTAAGTGTCATGACGCCCAAACGCAAGAAGGCGACTTACGTTTGGATACGGTTTTACACGACTTGGCCGATGATCAAACGGCGAAATTGTGGAATGATATTTTCGCTCAAGTTCAGTTTTCTGAAATGCCACCAAGTGACAGTGAGCAACAACCATCGGCGGCAATCAAGGCCCGGTTCTTGAAGCGAGTCGACGAGGAACTCATGCGATTTGACCGCGGTTTCGACTTGGATGAGAAAATGTTGTTGCCGCAGTTTGGCAACTACGTCGACCATCAAACGTTGTTCGATGGCACGGTCACGGAAGCTCCTTACACTCCCGCTCGATTATGGCGGCAGCGGCCGATTATCTATGATGCGATTTGGAAAAACGCTTACGGACGGGCGCCGTGGTATAGCATCAAGATTGGCGGGACGGGAAACCATCTGATTGAACAAGGTCCCCACAAAGGTAAACTTCTGGCCCATCGATATTTTGCCGATGCCAAGTACGCGAATCCCTTTTTTGAATTTGTTCATCACGCGTCCGGATTCACCGATTATGCATCCATCGTGGCCGACCAGTCTTCGTTAGAAGCGCTGATGGTCAATGCGGAAACGATGGCAGAGATTTTGACGCTCGGGCAGAAAGTTCGTATTGTCACGCAAATTAAAAACAAAGGGAGCCGCACTGGAAATAATGAAGCGATGTTTGTGGGAGGCGTGACGACCTCGGCAAATGAATATCGTGGACGGATCCCGGTCATCTTCCATGAAATAATCAATACGCATGGTGAGATTGAGCGGGCAAATTTTGATCAAGCGTTGGACGTTGTGTTCGCTTTGTTCTTTCGCCGACCGCCGTTGGCCGACGAGTATGAGCATTATTGGAGCGAGGTGTTTCAAACGAATGTGGAGTTGGGCAACACGATGGCGCTGCAGGCGGTGTTGATTTATGTAGCCTTGTCTCCTGAGTTCGTTTATCGCATGGAATTGGGACTCGGAGAAGTGGACTCGCACGGTCGTCGATTTTTGTCATCACATGAATTGGCCCACTCGCTCAACTATGCGTTGCACAACAAGCCGACGTTTGGCATCGATGAAATCGAAACGGTTGATGTGTACACGAAAGACAGCGAAGCACCGGTCAAGAAAACAATGTCGACGCCAAATCCTGCGTGGGCAGCTAGACACAGCTTTCTGGTAGAAGAAATGAAGGGCGGTAGGTTGAAGACGAAAGCCGATGTCGAACGCGTGGTGCGACGCATGCTCGACACCAAGCAAAACGGATGGCTCACCAATCACAATCGGACTTACTTGAGTACGCCCAATCCGCGCATCCTGCAGTTTTTCCGAGAGTATTTTGGCTACTACAAAGCTGCCGAAGTTTTTAAGGATGTCGATAAATTCAAGGATCGAAATGAATTCAAACAGTTCACAGACCGCAGCGCGTTCCAGTTTGAGTATGACACGGATAGCCTGATCCAGCATATTTTGGCGGAAGACAAAAATGTCCTCTATGAATTGTTGACCACGAACAAGGTGATTGCCAGTTACTGGAACGGAACGAATCCCGCAGATCAAATTCAACGCGCACGCGGCGAAGAAGGGTATCGTGAAACGCATCATCTGCAGAGTTACAACTTGGATCCTTTTGAGCTGGCTTACAACAAACAAGAGAGCGATCAAGAATCTATCCGCCGAAATGGAAAGGTCTTCCTCGCTCCGAAAAATGAGCGGTGTGGTATCCTCACACAACCTAGTTGGTTGGTGGCCCACAGCGGTAATTTTGACAACGACCCTGTTCGCCGTGGTAAATGGATTCGGGAAAAACTTCTGGCCGGAATCGTGATGGATGTGCCGATCACGGTCGATGCTCAAATTCCCGATGATGAAAGCAAAACGTTGCGGGAGCGATTCAGTGTGGTGCATGCCAATGAATGTTGGCGCTGCCATAAAAAGATGAATCCGCTGGGTATGCCTTTCGAGGCTTATAATCACGTGGGTCGTTGGCGGTCTCTGGAAAAAGAAAAGCCGGTCAACACGCTCGGCGGTATCACGCACA